>CAILCX010000179.1 GCA_903832775.1 uncultured Methylobacter sp.
CAGACATAAACTAAAAATAATTATCATCTTGCCATTATCTTAATAAGTCATTATGATCAGTATGGCTTAAATTTTAAAACAAGAGGTTTCTTATGATTAATGAAGTAAATGCTGTCGCTTTCCGACAAAATCTAGGGGAAATGTTGAATCAAGTTCAATATCGACATGATTCTATTTTAATTAAAAAAGATGGCAAACCTGTGGCCGCGCTGTTAGATGCCCAATTATTTGATCGAATACGCCGCTTTAAAATTAGATTTGATGCGCTAAGCCAACAAATAGTCGATGCTTATGCAAACGTACCTCAAGAAGAAGGGCTAAGCGAAATTGATGCCCTAGTCTCAGACACTAGACATTCTGAATTCTAACTATGCCGCAAATTTGCATTGTCCTGGATACTAATGTTTTACTTTCTGGAACAGCTTATCCGAATTCGATACCAGGAAAAATAATCTCTGCCTGGCGAGGAGGAAGTTTGGAGGTCATCCTTTCCCAATATATTTTGGATGAATTACAGCGGGTTCTTCCAAGACTGAATCATCGTCTCGGCTGGTCAAGTCTGGAAATTCGAGATTTTGTCGATAGTTTAGCTTTTCTTGCTGACTTGGTTGACCCTATTCAATTCTCCGAACCACTTTTGCGTGACCCGGCTGATCAACCTGTTCTTGGCACATTCCTGGCAGCAAACGCCAATTACCTTATTACGGGTGACAAAGATTTACTGGTATTGTCGGCGCTTTATCCAATTGTTACTCCAGCTGATTTTTGGCAATTGCATGGAGAATGAGAAAACTACATTGTGTTTTGTACAGGCTTTATGGGCTTTGCTAAATTAACATACCTGCTAACTTTCAGAACATTAGTTACAGTACCGGTGATAGCAATAGGAAATCCGATGGCAGCCGAAGTGCCAATGGCTTTCTTTATATTCACATTCTTATAGCCCAAGTAGGCAATGGTGAGAAAGCCACCGCCCACGGCAGCAAGCGCTGATAAAGATCCTATTCCAACTCCGGCCACACTTAATCCGCGAAAGCATATCGGTTTTTGGCTGGGCTTTGGTTGCCAATTGACAAACAGCTGCCCCGCTATAATCGCCATGAACAGCGCAAAAAATAGGGCAATATAGACCGAGTTAACGTGGGCGGCGACCTGGGTAGCCAGAAAGGCACCCAGAATAATTCCGGGCGCCAATCCGCGAACGACCTGCCACTCTAAGGCGCCTCGTGAAGCATGTGCGCGGATGCTTGTTGTTGAAGAAATGATCATGCAGGTCAATGACGTTCCTAATGCCAAATGAACGACGTTATCTACATTTATCCCTTGGAAAGGGAAAATGGATGCCAGAAGAGGAACTAATATTCCACCGCCACCCAGCCCTAGTAAACCTGCCATAAAGCCAACTACGGCACCCAACACCATGTACAGCAGTATCCATTCTATACCCGGGGCATATAATTCCACGCTATTCATCGGTATGTTGGAGCAACCAAGCCGTTTCTGTTGCTGCAACTTGCCCTTTCAAACCGCCCTCGATATTCATACTTTCAACAGGTTTTAAATGGTAACGAGTGCCATAATGTTGCTTTACTTCGTCCTCGTTGACTGAAAACGGAGGACCATCTATAAGCTGTTGGTCGTATTCATAAGTGATCAGCAATTGTGGTGCCCCATTGCTTATGTTGATCAGGTGTGAGGTATAGTCCTCTCTTATGGCGGCAGGCAGGGCGACTAAAGCGGCGCGATCATATATCGCGCTCACTGGGCCAAGATAGTCAGCAGACACAGCAAAAATATCGCCCACGAGTATGTCGATATTGTTAGCACGGTAGCGGATTAATTCCCCAACTTTGGAGATTTCCGGCGCTAAGACCAGGTCTTTAAACAACTCGTTAATAGCGAGTTCACTCAATACTGCGCCAACAACCCGATAACCGCAGCCAAGCAACCAGGCAACATCACGCGTCTTGCCACACAAGGGCAAGAAGACACGACTGTCCTTTGGCAGATTTAATTTTGCAAAATGTTCTATTAGAAACGGGTTTACCTCACTTTCATGAAAAGCAATATCTCCTCGTTCCCATTTTTGATGCCAAAAATTTTCTTTCATCTCGTCTCCTTAAGTTTTTTAAATATTAATAATCACCGCCAACTTAATGGCTTCAGTGAGTTGTGCTAAGTTGTGTTCTGGGCTAGGATACAAGTTCAAGTCGACTTGAAGTCAAGCATTAATTACGACAGGTGAAATAATGGATATAGCCGAGCTTGCAAAGGCATCTGGATTACCCGTCTCAACATTACGATTTTATGAAGAAAAAGGACTGATCCAATCTAGCGGCCGCTCTGGATTGCGTCGTCTATTCAGCACCAATGTTATAGAGCGACTGACTTTAATAGCTTTGGGGCGCAACGCCGGTTTCTCGCTTGATGAGATTGGTGCAATGTTTACGCCTGAAGGGCCTGACATAAATAGAACGCTGCTTTTAGCCAAGGCAGATGAGTTGGACACGAAAATTAAAGAACTAACCTCTATGCGCGATGGGCTCCGTCACGCAGCAGCCTGCAAAGCACCAAATCATTTTGAATGTCCAAAATTTCTTCGTCTCCTCCATGTTGCTGGTAAAAATCGGGTTAGGCAGCCAAATAAATTGAAGGAAAACAAACTTAAGTGAAGCTCGCAGCTTCTCCAAAAGGCAGTCGAATTAAAATGCCGATAGAGGCAATTTAACAATTTTCGATAGTCGGGCAATTGATCTAATTGCCTAGTTGAATTGACTGTCAGCTTAGAGTTAGATCTCCGACATTCGGAATCTGAGGTGAATGTCTGCAAGGGGTCCAGACTGTGTAAAAACGCTAAATCAAGTAAAATGTGTCTACCAAAATTATTGGAGAGAGCAGATGAAACGGTTTATTCAAAGTTCGGATAGCAGCCAAGACGCTTTATTTCCTGAGCACCTGGAAAACTATTGCGGCAGACAATCCTGCACGAGTTATAGAAGCTTTTGTTGAGCAACTTGATTTAAATCAACTGGGTTTCAAAGGCGTTAAGCCGCTGGCAACAGGGCGTCCATCTTACCATCCAGCAGTTCTGCTCAAACTTTACATATACGGTTATCTAAACCGCATTCAATCCAGTCGTCGCTTAGCAAGAGAAACTCAAAGAAATTTAGAGCTCTTTTGGTTAACGAGACGATTAACGCCTGCTTTCAAGACGATCGCCAGCTTCCGCAAGGCTAATGGCGCAGGAATCTGCAAAGTATGCAGTCAATTTATCATGTTATGCCGACAACTCAATTTATTTGTTGAAGCGTCAGTTGCGATTGATGGCAGTAAATTCAAAGCCGTTAACAATCGTGATAAAAACTACACCATTAATAAGATTGAACGACGTCGAGAGCAGATTGAGGCCAGTCATAAACGCTACCTTTCAGCCATTGATACAGCACAGCGCCAAGAGCCTACCGATTTTACGGAAGCCAAAATTAAGCGATTAACAGAAAAGCTCGCTACGTTGAAAGAACAAATGGCAAGACTCAACAGCATCGAAGTTGAATTAAAAAAAACACCCGACCAACAAATTTCCCTTACCGATCCTGATGCTCGCTCAATGGCGACCAGTGGCCGAGGTACCGGTATGGTTGGTTACAATGTTCAGACCGCTGTTGATACCAAGTATCATTTGATTGTCGCTCATGAAGTAACCAATGTTGGGCATGATAGAAACCAACTGGCTAATATGGCAAAGCAAGCTAAAGCAGCTTTGGGTGCCTCTGAACTCAAGGTGATTGCCGATCGCGGTTATTTTAATGGCGAGGAAATCCGTGCCTGCCAGGAAGCCAATATCATGGCCTTTGTTCCCAAGTGCGTAACCTCTGGAGCCAAGGCGGCTGGAAGATTTGATAAGGCTGATTTTATTTACGATGCTAATAATAACGAATACCGATGTCCGGCTGGGCAAAGTCTCATTTGGCGCTACAGCACAGTCGAGCGTGAATTGAAAGTACATCGATATTGGAGTTCTCATTGCCAAAAATGCGAGATCAAAGCCAAGTGTACTCCCAGTCCACAGCGACGTATTACGCGTTGGGAACATGAAGATATTATGGATGCCATGCAGCTACGCCTGGACAAAACACCAGACAGCATGCGGATTCGACGCCAGACAGTAGAGCATCCGTTTGGCACTCTAAAGGCATGGATGGGAGCAACCCATTTTCTCACTAAAAGATTAAAGAACGTCAGTACTGAAATGAGCTTGCATGTACTAGCCTACAATATGAAGCGGGTTATAAATATATTGGGCGCCCCCGCCCTGATGGAAGCAATGAGCACCTAAAACCTTTTTTATCCAAATACAAAGCTGTTTTTAGGGATAAAAATGTTTTTTTTGTGGCGCTTTCTGGGATTTACTCATTTTGGGGACAATCCAAAAAGGATCATGATTCCGCTTTATAATGTTGACTAAACGATCTGCTGAAATGGCAGAAAATTTTTCGTGCGTTTTTACACAGTCTGGACCCCATGCAGACAGTCGGCTATGATTTTACGCTTCCCTAAACCAGTCATTCGCGAAGTTC
>CAILCX010000180.1 GCA_903832775.1 uncultured Methylobacter sp.
CCGATGGCACGCCCAATGCGAATTGTCCTCTTGCAAACCAAGCGACACCGTTTACTGCCAAGATGTTGATGTTTGAAGAATTTGGTACCAAGGATATGCCAACATCGGCCTCAATAGATTCATCGGCTAAGTTCCCCGCTCCAATAGACTGCCAGTCTGGTCCAAATGGCGTGGAGCTGGATAAATTTCTTAATAAAAGCCTTAACTCTATGCCGACCCGTGTAGCGGATGAGGTGACCACGCCTACCCTAAGCACGACTGCAAATATTACCGGAACGAATGGTTTTGTCCCTGTGCCGGGTGCGAGTCCTTGGGCAGAAACAATTGAAGGTACTCCGGGTCTTCCCGCCTTAGCTCCCTCTGCCTTAGATCCCCTTGGAACGCCTGCAACCGCAGCCACCACAGGTTGTGTACCTGGCGTAACCGGTTCCGTTGCCGATGGTCGTCCGGGCGGCGAAGATTTTGCCCATCAACGTTGGGAAGATTTTCCTGCACAAAAATACTTCCAAAGCGCTCAAACTGGCGCTCGCGATAATGGCGGTCTGCGTAACAAGCTCCAGATGCACAAGTACAATAAGGGTGAATTTGCGAAAGGTGGACTTAACTACATAGACGCCAATAACGATGGAACTGCCGGTACCGATGGTTTACAAATCAGAATCCATCCTGCTTTAGCCATTCAAAATAAAAATTCAGTCTGGACGTTCGACGGCACCTTGCCGCCTAAACTGCTGATGGCGAAATACGGTGAAAGTTTAATTTTCCGCCATTACAATGCTTTGCCTATCGATGTCGCAGCCAACAACGGTTTTGGCCGGCACACCATTAGTACTCATGAGCATAACGGCCATAATCCAGCGGAAAGTGATGGCTTTATGCATGCTTACACGCATCCGGGTCAATTTTATGATTATCACTGGCCGATGGTGTTAGCGGGACATGACAGTATTAATATTGGTGCTACAGATGCCAAAACCGGCGCCCCCGATGACAATGGCGGTATCACGCAAGTGCCTGGCGATTGGCATGAAACCATGAGTACGCATTGGTTTCACGACCACATGCTCGATTACACCGCGCAAAATGTCTATAAAGGCAACGCGGCGATGATGAACTATTACAGCGCGATAGACCGTGGTAGAGAACCGGTTAACCTTCAAGAAGCCACCACCGGTGTAAAGAGTTCGAGTGTCGGCAGTTCAGTTAATCTAGGGTATGCCTGCCATTATGCGAATCCAGACAGCGCCAACTTGTGTTTACCCAGTGGTTCCGGCCTCGATTGGGGTAATCGCGATTATGACGTCAATCTGGTCATTGCCGACAAAGCCTGGGATGCCGCTGGTCAGCTGAAATTCAATATTTTTAATACCGATGGTTTTCTCGGTGACCGTATGACCGTCAACTGGGAATACAAACCTTATATGGATGTACGTCCCCGCCGTTATCGCTTCCGTATGCTGAATGGTGCGGTTTCGCGTAACATCAAGGTCGCTGTGGTTCAAGCGGTGACCGATGCGAAAAATGTTGTTACCGGTTACAAAAAAGTTCCGTTCCACATGATCGCCAATGACGGCAATATCATGCAACATGCGATACCATTCCCTAATGCGCAGTCTCCGGAATCGTTGCCTGAGCAAGCTATTGC
>CAILCX010000181.1 GCA_903832775.1 uncultured Methylobacter sp.
ATAAGTCTTTGGCTGTAATTACTATCTCCTCTTGCTGTTTCGTTTTTTTTCAGGGCGAAACAGCTAAGAAAGATGATAGTCATTAAATAAAAATAATTTAAATCCTTTAGGAGGTAAGCTAATGAGCGCATCTCAATCAGCTGTACGTTCACGCGCTGAAGCAGTTAAAGTTTCACGTACGTTCGACTGGCTAATTCTGTTTACATTGTTCTTCGTTGTACTTGGCGGATATCACATTCACTATATGTTAACCGGTGGTGACTGGGACTTCTGGACTGACTGGAAAGATAGACGTCTATGGGTAACCGTGGCTCCAATCGTTTCAATCACTTTCCCTGCTGCTGTTCAAGCGGTGTTATGGTACCGTTACCGTTTGCCTTTTGGTGCGGTAGTTTGTATCTTAGGTCTTCTGTTAGGTGAGTGGATCAACAGATATTTGAATTTCTGGGGTTGGACTTATTTCCCAGTAAACTTCTGTTTTCCTTCAAACTTAATGCCAGGAGCTATTGTTCTTGATGTTATTTTATTGTTGTCAGGTAGTATGACTGTAACAGCAGTACTTGGTGGTTTGGCATATGGTTTGCTTTTCTACCCAGGAAACTGGCCAATTATGGCTCCATTACATGTACCTGTAGAATACAATGGCATGATGATGACACTTGCTGATTTACAAGGTTACCACTACGTAAGAACTGGTACACCTGAGTACATCAGAATGGTTGAAAAAGGTACATTGAGAACTTTCGGTAAAGACGTTGCTCCAGTATCAGCGTTCTTCTCTGGTTTCGTGAGTATTTTGATTTACTTCTTGTGGCATTTCTTCGGTAAATGGTTCGGTGGTACTTCATTCACACAAAGCACTTAATAAATTAAGTAATTTGTTTGATAAGAAAAACACAAAAAGACTAATGTTAAAGCAAATATTTGTTAAAAACATTGGATACTCTAAAAACTATAGATTCTCTATTATAGAGGAGGATATATGAAATTAATAAAAGACAAGGTTGCTAAATTATCCTTTGTCGCACTGCTGGTAACTGTTACAGCAGCGATGTTTTACGCACCAACTGCATCTGCACATGGTGAAAAGTCGCAAGCAGCTTTCATGCGTATGCGTACTATTCACTGGTTTGACCTGAACTGGTCAAAAGATACAGTGCCTGTTAACGACACAATGACAATTTCTGGTAAATTCCACGTTTTCGCTGGATGGCCTGAAACTGTTGATAAGCCAGAAATTTCATTTTTGAACATCGGTATTCCAGGACCAGTATTTATACGTCAAGGTTCTTGGATCGGTGGTCAATTAGTTCCACGTTCAGTAACATTGGAGCTGGGTGAAACTTATGAGTTTAAAGTATTGTTGAAAGCGCGTCGCCCAGGTGACTGGCACGTACATACAATGATGAACGTAAAAGGTGGTGGTCCAATCATCGGTCCTGGTAAATGGGTAACTGTTACTGGATCTATGGCTTCATTCACTAACCCTGTTACTACATTGTTGGGTGATACCATCAACTTGGAAACTTACAACCTTAGCAATACTTACTTCTGGCATGCTTTCTGGTATGCTCTAGGTTTGGCTTGGTTGGCATATTGGGCTCGTAAGCCAATGTTTGTTCCACGTCACCTTGCTGTTGAAGCTGGTAAAGCTGATACCTTGGTATCTGCTACTGATAGAAAAGTTGCTATGGGTTTTGCAGCTGGTACTATGGCGATTGTTGCTTTCGGTATGAGTAGCACAAACGCAGCATATCCAGTAACAACTCCTTTGCAAGCTGGTTTATTACGTGGTATGAAGCCAATTGAAATGCCTGCAAGAACTGTTAGCGTTAAAGTTGAAGATGCAACTTACCGTGTGCCAGGTCGTGCCATGCAAATGACTCTGACTATCACTAACAATGGTGATTCTTCAGTACGTTTGGGTGAGTTTAATACTGCTGGTGTTCGTTTCTTAGATCCTAAAGTTCATGAAGATGAAACTGGTTACCCAGATGACTTGTTGGCTGAAGAAGGTTTGACTGTTAGCGATAACAGCCCACTTGCTCCAGGTCAATCAAGAACTGTTCAAGTAACTGCTTCTGACGCTGCTTGGGAAGTTTACCGTTTAGCTGACTTGATCTATGATCCAGACAGTCGTTTTGCTGGTTTGTTGTTCTTCTTTGATGAAGCTGGCAAACGTCAAATGGTAATGATAGACGCTCCATTAATTCCATCTTTCATCTAATGAAAAATTAATGGTTAACTATAGTTAACTGTTGAGGAATTGAAAACCCTCGTTACCTTCAGGTAGCGAGGGTTTTTTTTTATGAATTGATTGAAAGAAAAAAATTCTTAAAAAGAAAGGTTATTATTAATTTATATATAGACTGGTTCATGGTAAAAAGATATAAGACTGGCTGAGTCATTAAGGTGTAATAGCAGATTCATATGAGAAATTATCCTTGAATTGAATGAAGATTTAGAGATTAATAAATTAAGAGCAGGAGGTGTATGATTTTGAGGTATTGATAGCTAAATAAATAATAAGCTAATTTAATAACATACTAGTAACTTGTAAAATTAGCCGTTTTTGAGTAAAAAACGCCATGTATAGTGGCTTTTACAAATTCAAACCAACATCATGTGATACTTTGCAAGTAATTCATGCGATAAAGCATTAATTAAAACTTTAAATAATTATTTAAAAATGGAAAGAAATGATAATAATTATAAATTGTAGATTTAAACATATAGTGGTAATATAAATTGTCACTTAAAGCAATTATCGCTTTTCTCAGCCGAGGTGGTGAAATTGGTAGACACGCCAGCTTCAGGTGCTGGTGGGGGCAACCCCGTGGAGGTTCAAATCCTCTCCTCGGCACCAAAATTTAATAAATAAAAACTTAAAGAGCTATCTTTAAGCGTTATTAAAATTTCAATTCAGAATAAAATCTACCCTATTAAATCTAATTAAATCTAAATAAATTTAATAATATGAGTTTCATAAAGAATCTCATAATGGCATAAATCTGAGTCTATTAGTTTAAAATCGCTAAATGATAAAATAATCTTTTGAAGAGCCTTGATAAATGAAGCGTTTAAAAAAAATTGTTTCAAAGATAAAAAATGTGCACTCTTCAAAAAATGCTTGAGTTATTTGAAAGAACTTTAATTTAAGGTGGAAAGTAAAATAAACAATTAAATGTTTATTTTAGGTTGAATAAATAGACTTTGAAAAAAAACATGTTGATGTGCAGAAGTTACCAATAATAATCAATATGGATTGATAACATAAGTGTTGCAAACTATGAGTAGAGGTTGGATGTACGAAATTATAAAAGATATCCAAATTAATTCAGAATAATTTAATATAGATGAAGTAAACGATTTTTGACCGTTAAAATAGAGCGATGAATTAAATTTTATTTTTGTATATATTATCCCCTACTATTCATTTGAAAGTGAAAGCTTCATTAAAATTCAAAATTAAGGTTTGTCAAAAATAAAAAAATTATGACATATCCTCTAAATACTTTTATGTTAAAAATCTGATTGATATACTAAGTACAGACATTGAAAATAGCTAATTGTATTCATCTTCTATAATTTAATAATTTAAATGACATTAAAGTCTAAAAAACCCGTTGATTTTAATTCAACAAATGATCCATATGCGCAGCGAGAAGCTGATAAATATGAGAATCCTATCCCTAGTCGTGAGCTTATACTTCAGTTTATAGAGCACTCAGGAAAACCATTGGGGCGTGAAGAAATTTCGGAAGCGTTTTCTCTAGAAGCTGAAGATCAGTTAGAGGCCTTGCGTCGCCGTCTGCGTGCAATGGAAAGAGATGGGCAGTTATTATTTAATCGTGGCAAAAAGTACTGTTTGGTAAATAATGAAGACCTAATTGCAGGACGAATTATCGGTCATGCTGATGGTTTTGGATTTATAAAACCAGACGATGGCTCAGATGATTTGTTTTTGTCACCCAGAGAAATGAATCCTTTATTACATAATGATCGTGCATTGGTTCGTGTAGCAGGTGTTGATAAAAAAGGCCGCAGGGAAGGAGCGGTTGTCGAAATTTTGCAGAGAAATACACATCAAGTTGTTGGTCGACTATACAAAGATGACGGTTTTACTTATGTAGTTCCGGATAACAAAAATATAGCGCAAACGATTCTAATCAAAAAAGACGGCATAAGCAATGCAAAGCAAGGTCAAATTGTAGTTGCTGAAATCGTTGAACAACCCACCAAACTTCGTCAGCCAATAGGTATTATTATTGATGTGATGGGCGAGCATATGGCGCCTGGTATGGAAATTGAAATGGCAATTAGATCCTATGAATTGCCCAATCATTGGCCTGATGAATTGCTAGAGGAAATTAAGCCATTACAAAAAGAAGTGCCCGAAGCAGCAAAACAAGATAGGGTAGATTTAAGGGCAACACCTTTAGTGACAATAGATGGTGAAGACGCGCGTGATTTTGACGATGCAGTTTATTGCCATAAAACCCCAAAAGGTTGGAAGCTTTTGGTTGCGATTGCAGACGTTTCGCACTATGTGCAGATTAATTCGGCGCTAGATAAAGAAGCTCAAAAAAGAAGCACCTCAGTTTATTTTCCTGAGCAAGTTATACCAATGCTACCTGAGATCTTGTCGAATGGATTGTGCTCACTTAATCCTAAGGTCGATCGCTTGTGTATGGTTTGTGAACTTTTCATCGACGAACAAGGTAAGGTTGTCAGGTCGCGTTTTTTTGATGCGGTTATGAGTTCCCATGCTCGACTAACTTACAATGAAGTTGCCGCAATGTTAGTTGATGGTGATGAGAGTTTGACCAAGAAATATCATATCCTGATGCCACATTTACAGGATTTATACGACTTATACAAGGTAATGCGAATTAGTAGAGAACAACGCGGAGCCATGGATTTTGATAGCCAGGAAACACGTATTGTCTTTGGTTCAAATCGTAAAATTGAAAAAATAGTTCCTGTGGTGCGTAACGACGCACACAAATTGATTGAAGAATTTATGATTACCGCAAATATGGCGGCAGCGCGTTTTTTGAATAGCAAAAAAATGCCTAAGCTATTACGTATTCATGATGGACCAAGTAGTGACAAACTACTTAATCTAAAAACATTTTTAGGTGAAGTTGGCCTGATTTTGGGTGGAGGAGCAAAGCCAACTCCCTTGGATTATATGCATCTGATGGAGTCTATCAAAGGCAGGCCAGATGCGCATTTGATTCAGACTGTCTTGTTGCGATCAATGTCTCAGGCTGTCTATAGTCCTGAGTTAAAAGGTCATTTTGGTTTGGCATTGGAGGCTTATGCACATTTCACTTCACCAATTCGCCGTTATCCCGATTTATTGATTCATCGAGCAATCAGACATTGCCTGCAGGGCAAGTCTGTGGAAAGTTTTTTTTACGGCGTTCCAGACATGGTAATGCTGGGCGAGCAGTGTTCAGCGAATGAACGTCGCGCTGATGACGCGACACGTGATGTGGTCAGTTGGCTGAAATGTGAATATATGATTGATAAGGTCGGCGATGAGTTCACCGGCATTATTTCTGCGGTGACCTCGTTTGGTTTTTTTGTTGAACTCGCTGAAATCTATGTTGAAGGCCTTGTTCATATTAGCAACCTAGCACAAGACTACTTTCATTTTGATCCAATAAGTCATCAGTTAAAAGGTGAGCGCACAGGAATTCATTATCGTTTGGGGGATAGTGTTAATGTCAGAGTTGCCCGTGTAGATCTGGATGAAAAGAAGATAGATTTTAATCTGGCAGAAATTCAGGCTGAAAAATCCAAACCTAAAAAAAGACGTCGTAAGAAATGAAAATAAGTAAAATTTATGGCATTCATTCAGTGCAATCTGCTTTAGATTATTCTCCCAAAAAAATTGGTAAAGCTTGGGTAGATAGTCAAAGGCAAGATAAGAGATTGTTGCAGTTGGTCAATGATTTGTTGGATTTGGGAATTGAACCTGAAAAAGTTGACCGAAAAAAACTGGATAAACTTGCAGATAGCAATAATCACCAAGGCATAGTTCTGGAAGTTGAAATGCCAGCTGAATTATCAGAAGCTGAGCTAAAAAATGCTGTTTTAATGTTGTCAGGCGCTGCTTTGTTTTTGGTGTTGGATAATGTTCAAGATCCTCATAATTTTGGTGCCTGTCTTAGAACCGCAGATGCAACCGGAGTAAATGGGGTAATTATTACAAAAGATAACGCTACTGGGATTACGCCAACTGTCTGTAAAGTTGCAAGTGGAGCAGCTGAAACAGTTCCTGTTTATCAGGTTACCAATTTGGCCAGAACTTTACGTTGGTTAAAAGAGCAAGGCATCTGGGTTATGGGAGCGGCTGGCGAAGCAACTCAGACAGCTTATCAAACAGATTTTACAGTGCCTTTAGCGGTGGTAATAGGTGCCGAAGGAAAAGGTTTAAGACGTTTAACCAAAGAGCAATGTGATTTATTGGTAAAGCTGCCAATGCAAGGGCAGGTAGAAAGTCTCAATCTATCAGTAGCAACCGGTGTGTTGCTGTATGAATGCGTAAGGCAACGATTGGCGAGTTAATCAATGCAAAAAAGACATTTTTTTATGCTGTCATTAAGCTCTAGCTCAGTCAATAAAATAAGGAGTGTGTTTTGATTCCTAAGCTTCAAGGCATTGGTTTAAGTTGTATTCGTGATGACCGTTTACTGTTTGAGCAATTGGCATTTGAGGTGCTTTCAGGGCAGATTTTATTGCTGGAGGGCAAGAATGGCAGTGGTAAAACATCGTTACTTAGAATCGTATGCGGTTTTCGTCAGCCCGATTCCGGTGAAATACGTTGGTGTGGTGATGCAGTAAATGACAGTCAGTTTTATGCACAAATGGCTTATGTTGGACATTTGGACGGTGTTAAAAGAGAACTATCTGTATTGGAAAACCTGAAAATAGCACAGTCTTTAAATGCTACAGGGCAATACTCCATAAATGAAGCGCTGTGCAAAGTTAATTTGGCAGGCTATGATGATGTTCTTGTTCAGGCCTTGTCGGCGGGACAGAAAAGACGACTTTCATTAGCCAGGTTATTGATTACAGCTAATGTTCTATGGATTCTGGACGAGCCATTTACCTCATTGGACAAGCAGGGCATTGCTCTGATTGAAACTTTAATGACTGAGCATTGTGCTAATGGCGGAATGATTGTGCTCACTTCGCATCATGATATTGATTTGAATGATGTTGATGTTTTACGAATTAACTTATCCTGATGTCTTTAACACAAGCTTTTTTTGCGATTATTCGGCGCGACCTGGTTTTGGCATTGCGTCGACGTTCTGAAATAGCAAATCCGCTACTATTTTTTGTCTTGGTAATAACACTTTTTCCCTTGGGAATTGGCGCTGAACCTCGATTGTTACAAGCTATAGCACCTGGTGTAATATGGGTTTCTGCATTATTGGCAGCGATGTTATCACTGGATAGTCTGTTTCGTTCTGATTTTGATGATGGTTCTTTGGAACAGATTTTATTAAGTCCGCATCCAACATCAGTGTTGGTGTTGGGTAAAATAATCGCTCACTGGTTAGTTACAGGCTTACCCTTGTTGGTTGTGGCGCCTTTATTGGCGGTGTTTTTAGGCATGCCCAATAATTCGTTAGGTATTTTATTACTGACTTTGTTGCTTGGTACACCAGTGTTAAGTTTAATCGGTGCAATTGGAGTAGCGCTAACTGTAGGATTGCGGCGTGGTGGCATGATTTTATCTTTGTTGGTTTTGCCTTTATATGTGCCAGTTTTGATTTTTGCTGGCAATGCAGTGCAAATGGCAAGTAGTGGCTTGCCGGTAGATGCACAGATTAATATCCTGATTTCAATTTTATTGATGGCGCTTGTCTTGGCGCCATTACCTGTAGCTGCAGCATTAAAAATGAGTATAAATTGATAATATCTCGTAGAATATAATAATTGTTTCGCTTGTCATAAATGAAAATTGCCTGCGCCAAAATTTCAATTTTACGTATGTAATTACGAGAAGTTACACAAATAGCCTATTTATCCTTAGTTTTGATGTTTTCGCCATAAACCTTTCAGCTGAATCCTATGTTTCTAATACCAGACCGCGTCGTTCTCTTTTTTCATCGTATGGCTTCGCCGCCTCATTTTTATGCATTTACAGAGCGACTTATGCCTTGGTTGGTAAGCGCATTTGTATTGATAACAGTTGCCGGCCTTTATGGCGGGCTTGTGCTTGCCCCTACAGATTATCAACAGGGAGATAGTTATCGAATTATCTACATACATGTGCCAAGTGCCTGGATGTCCTTGTTTATTTATGTGGTTATGGCAGTTGCCGGGGCAATAGGCTTGGTCTGGCATATAAAATTGGCTGAGATCGTCGCCATTAGCAGTGCATCAGTCGGCGCCAGTTTTACGTTTATCGCGTTGGTTACCGGGTCACTTTGGGGTAAACCCATGTGGGGAACTTGGTGGGTCTGGGATGCGCGCTTAACATCCGAATTGATATTGTTGTTTTTGTATCTCGGAGTTATAGGCTTATACGGTGCAATTGACGATAAGCGAACAGCCTCGAGGGCAGTTGCAATTCTAGCCTTGGTCGGCGTGGTAAATATTCCGATTATTCATTACTCAGTCATATGGTGGAACACCTTGCACCAAGGTCCAACAGTAACAAAAATGGACAAGCCATCCATTCATGTCAGCATGTTAATTCCATTGCTACTAATGGCGCTATCGTTTAAATTTTTTTATGTGATAGCTATGTTACAAAGGGCGCGAGTCGAATTATTGCAACGCGAGCGAAATGCACAGTGGGTTAAAAATCTAATTTCAGGGTCTAAATAATGAGCAGTATGCAAGAGTTTTTCGCCATGGGTGGTTACGCCTTTTATGTCTGGACCTCCTATGGTCTAACTTTGATAGTGTTGCTTGCCAATATCATTATTCCAGTAACTCAACGCAAACGGTTTTTACGTTCACTCGCACTTAAGCAAAATCGACAATAATATGAAAGCACATAGAAAACAACGCTTAATTCTTATCGGTTTGATGGTTATTGGAGCTGGCTTGGCTACATTCTTCGCGCTTAGATCATTTAACGATAATTTAATGTATTTTTTTTCTACGACTGATGTTGTAGAAGGTAAAGCTCCTAAAGACACTTTATTTCGTCTTGGTGGACTGGTCATTAAAGGTTCTTTGGAAAGACCTAATGACGGGATGATGGTACGTTTTAAATTGACTGACTTTAGTAAAGAAGTCACTGTCGAATACACAGGAATCTTGCCGGACTTATTCAGGGAAGGTCAAGGTATCGTGGCTAATGGCAGATTAAATCCACAAGGTGTATTTATCGCACAAGAAGTATTGGCCAAGCACGATGAAAACTATATGCCGCCAGAAGTAAAAGGCAGTTTGAAAAATCAGTCACAGCCAGCTAAAGGCGAGTAGTAATGATTGCAGAACTTGGACATTTCTCGTTAATTTTAGCCTTATGTATGGCTATAGTTTTAGGCACCTTGCCAATTATTGGTGCATTTCGTGGTTTGGCAGGTTGGGTTGCGGTAGCCAAACCGGCGGCATTCGGGCAGCTGTTATTCATGGCGCTCGCATACGCTTGTTTAACTTATAGCTGTTTGACTCATGATTTTTCTGTTAAGTATATTGCAACTAACTCTAACACGGCGTTACCCACTCTGTATTTAATTTCAGGGGTTTGGGGTGCGCATGAAGGTTCTTTATTATTGTGGGGCTTAGTATTGACAATATGGACCGGATTGGTTGCGCAGTTCAGCAACAATATCCCCGAAGCAACAGTTGCCCGGGTTTTAGGGGTAATGGGTTTGGTTTCTATTGGCTTTATCCTGTTTTTATTGCTGACCTCGAATCCGTTTGAACGCCTGTTTCCCGCGCCGATGGAAGGTCGTGATCTAAATCCATTGTTGCAGGATCCTGGCCTGGCCATTCATCCTCCTATGCTATATATGGGGTATGTGGGTTTTTCTGTGGCTTTTGCTTTTGCCATTGCCGCGTTGCTCGAAGGTCGGTTGGATGCGGCTTGGGCGCGTTGGTCCAGACCGTGGACAAATATCGCATGGATGTTCTTGACTATCGGCATCGCCCTGGGCAGTTGGTGGGCTTATTACGAGCTCGGCTGGGGCGGTTGGTGGTTTTGGGATCCAGTCGAAAACGCATCATTCATGCCTTGGCTGGTAGGCACCGCGCTGATACATTCGTTAGCAGCTACCGAAAAACGTGGTGTTTTTAAAACCTGGACCGTTTTGTTGGCGATTTTTGCTTTTTCATTAAGTCTGTTGGGCACATTCCTGGTACGTTCCGGGGTCTTAACTTCTGTACATGCCTTTGCCAGTGATCCTGCCAGAGGTTTATTTATTCTGGTTTTTCTTGCTGTAGTCGTAGGCGGGTCGTTATTACTTTATGCGATAAGAGCACCCTACGTTAAAAGTAGTGCAAGTTTTGAATTGGTGTCCAGAGAATCGGCGATATTGTTAAATAACGTATTGCTAGTCGTTACTGCTGCCAGCATCTTGTTGGGCACTTTATATCCTTTGGTGATTGATGCCTTGGGGTTGGGCAAGATTTCCGTTGGACCTCCGTACTTTAATGCAGTGTTCATTCCATTAATGGCGCCGTTGGCGATAGCTGTGGGTCTGGGGATGTTATTGCGCTGGAAAAGAGACAATATCAACGTTATTGCCTTAAAAGTACGTTGTGTCGTTTTAGTTTGCGTTGCCGGCGGGTTGCTGATTCCCTTGATGCTACCGTTTTATTCCTGGGGTGCAGTATTAGGCTTAACCTTGGCATTGTGGACAGTTGCGATCACTTTGATTTCATTTTACGAGCGGATGGGATCGCAGGGTTTTTCAATGCAACGCCTGCAATCAATACCCGCCGGTTTTTACGGGATGACTGTTGCTCACATGGGTATTGCCGTGTTTGTAATTGGTATTTCCCTAACCTCTGTTTACAGTGTTGAAAAAGATGTTCGAATGTCTCCCGGCGATACGCTGGATATGTCAGGCTATATTTTTGAATTTCATGGCGTAAAACAGAACCAGGGCCCAAATTATATTGCCCAACAGGCATTTGTTACTGTTAGCTATAAAGGTGAAGAAGTTGCCAAGTTGGAGCCGCAAAAACGCGTTTATCAGGTGAGAAAAATGCCTATGACTGAAGCGGCTATTGATGCCGGTTTATTCAGGGATTTATTTGTGGCAATCGGTGAACCCCTTGGTGAGCAGGGTGCTTGGAGCATGAGGGTTTATTACAAATCTTTTATTCGTTGGATTTGGCTGGGCGCACTTTTCATGGCTGCTGGGGGCTTGATTGCGGCTTGTGACAGACGCTATAAAGCGACTTCGGTTAGCAGCAAGGTGCCAGTTGATGCTTAAGTTTCTTTTCCCCTTAGTATTATTTATCGTTTTGGCGATATTTCTGGCGTTAGGCTTGAATCTTCATCCTAATGAGATCCCCTCTCCGTTAGTTGATAAAGTGGCTCCGGTATTTTCTGCGCCTAAGCTGCAAACTCCGGAACAAAAACTGACTCCTGCCGATTTAAAAGGAAAAGTCTGGCTCTTTAATGTTTGGGCTTCTTGGTGTGTTTCTTGTCGATCAGAGCATCCGATACTTAATCAGATGGCTAAAACAAAAACCGCCGTTATTGTTGGTCTTAATTATAAAGATGAACCTGAAGATGCAAAAAACTGGTTAAGTCAATTGGGTAATCCTTATGATGTTAGCATAATGGATCAGGATGGGCGAATTGGCATAGACTATGGTGTATACGGTGTCCCTGAAACTTTTGTCATTGATAAGCAAGGTGTGATTCGTTACAAACATACCGGTCCAGTTACTGCAGAAGATGTACAGAAAGTATTTCTACCTTGGATTGCCAAATTACAGGCTGAGAATTAATGAAAAAATTATGTCTTGTCTTCCTGTTGATATTTTCCGGTTCAGTCTTCGCGATTAGCGAATACCGGAAGTTTGACAATCTGGATCAACAAAAGGTTTATGAAAACCTTATTTCGGAACTACGCTGTCTTGTTTGTCAAAATCAGACCATTGGTGATTCCAATGCTGAGCTCGCCGCAGATTTGCGTAGACAGGTTTACGAAATGATTGAACAGGGTAAGTCGAAACAAGACATCGTCCAATTTATGATTGATCGCTATGGTGATTTTGTACTTTATAATCCTCAGTTTAAGGCCAAGACCGGGTTGCTTTGGCTAGGCCCTGTGCTGTTTTTATTGATTGGACTTACCACTGTTTTTTTGTTTGTGCAGAGAAAAAAGACAGCCGCTAGACAGAATTCTCTCGCAGAACAGGGAGATGATAATAAAGAAAAGGCTGAGAAATTGGCAAAAGTTCGTAATTTGTTAGAGAAAGGTGATCTGTCTTGAATATGCTTTTTTTGTTGATCGTTAGCGTAATGATCTTAAGCGCTTTTTTAATAGTGCTACCACCACTGTGGAGAAAACAGCCACTCGCAGCTGCGGATATAGATCAACGTAATATTGCTATTGCAAAGCAAAGACTGGTCGAGCTTAAAGAGCAATTACAGGCAGGCACTTTAAGTCAGGTGCTTTATGATGAGCAATTACTAGAGCTTGAACAGGCTTTAAGTGATGATCTTGATATACAAAGTCATGTGAATGCCTCATCGTCCCAAGGTCGTTGGATGGCAATTGTATTGATATTGGCCATCCCCTTAGGTGCGGGTTTGCTTTATTGGACGCTGGGAAGCTATCAATCTTTAACGCTCGGTTCGGAAACTACAGCAAATCAGGGCGCTCCCGAGCGCGAACAAATGATTAGCATGGTTGCCGGTCTTGCCGCGCGATTGGAAAAAGAACCTAATGATGCTCAGGGCTGGCTTATGCTTGGTCGCTCTTACAAATATCTGGAACAATTTCCTAAAGCCGTTTCAGCTTATGAACACGCCTATTCCTTAATGGGTGATAAGCCGGAAGTTATGTTGCTTTATGCCGATGCTTTAGCATTTGTGAATAATGAAGAATTAGCCGGAAAACCTGCGGAACTGGTTTTTAAAGCGTTGGCAATAGAGCCGGAAAATATCACGGGTCTTTGGTTAGGCGGAATGGCAAAGGCACAAGCTGGTGAATTGGTTGAGGCAATGGCTCTCTGGAAAAAACTGGAACCCTTGTTGCCAGAGGGGTCAGATGCTTTGCAGGAAATACAAGGCTTGATGGCAAAGCTGGAAACCCAGATGCCCGAAGCTGGAGCGCAGGCAGAAACAAAACCAGAGCAGCCAGTATTGAAAGATCAAGCGTTGAAAGCAGTTTCGAGCATTGAAATTCAGGTGGCTTTAGCTCCTGAAATGAAAGCCGAGCCTGGTGATACCGTTTTTGTTTATGCCCAAGCATTATCGGGTCCTCAAATGCCTTTGGCGATTGTTCGTAAACAAGTCTCTGAGCTGCCTTTAACGATAACCTTAAGCGATGCGATGGCAATGATGCCAACCATGAAGCTATCAAACTTCGAGCAGGTTAAACTTCTGGCGCGTATATCTAAATCCGGTAATGCGATGAAACAACCGGGTGATCTTATCGGTGTGATTGAGCAAGTGGCTATAGCAGATAAGAATAGCCACAAAATTCTTATTAACAGCCAGGTTAAATGATGGATCAATCCATTAAATTCGATTTGGATTTGATCAATCGATATGACAAATCCGGTCCGCGTTACACTTCTTATCCAACCGCGTTGGAGTTGCACGATGGTTTTGGCGATCCGGAATATCGCCGACATATAGCAAAGTCCAATGCGGCCGGTGGACCATTGTCGTTATATTTCCATATTCCCTTTTGCGATACGGTTTGCTTTTATTGCGCGTGTAATAAAATTGTCACCAAAAACCGGAAACATGCAGAGCCCTATCTGGTTAATCTGTGTAAAGAAATTGCCATGCAGGGCGAATTGTTTGACAAGAAACGCGTCGTTAATCAATTACATTGGGGCGGCGGTACGCCGACGTTTTTAAGTTACGAGCAAATGAAAAAGTTAATGGACGTGACTCGTGAATATTTTCAGCTTAGAGATGACGACAAGGGAGAATATTCAATTGAAGTCGATCCTCGTGAAACCAATGATCAGACTATAAAACAATTACGCGAATTGGGTTTTAACCGGGTTAGTTTAGGCTTGCAGGATTTTGATCCAGCTGTACAAAAAGCCGTCAATCGCATCCAAAGTGAGGAGCAGACCTTTAGTGTTTTAGAGGCGGCGAGGACAGAAGGTTTTCGCTCGACAAACATTGATTTGATTTACGGTTTGCCACTACAAACGGTAGAAACTTTTTCCAAGACGCTGGACAAGATTTTGGCAGTAGCCCCGGATCGCTTTTCTATTTTTAACTACGCCCATATGCCGACACGGTTTAAAACTCAGCGCCAAATTAATGATGTTGATATGCCGACTGTTGATGTAAAGTTGGCTATTTTACAGATGGTAGGGCAACGATTGACCGAAGCCGGTTATGTCTATATTGGTATGGATCATTTTGCCAAACCCGATGATGAACTTGCAATCGCTCAACGTGAAGGGCATTTGTATCGAAATTTTCAGGGCTATTCCACACATTCGGATTGTGATCTTGTAGGCTTGGGTATTACTTCGATTGGCCGGGTTGGTGATTCTTATATTCAGAATGTCAAGGAATTGGATGAGTATGAAAGATTGATTAGTCAGGGACAATTACCTGTATTTAAGGGCGTAGAGCTTGATGACGATGATAAGTTGCGACGCGCAGTTATTACCCAGACAATTTGTCATTTTGAATTGGTGTTCGCGACGATAGAAAAGCAATTTTCGATTAACTTTGCCGAATATTTTGCTTCCGAATTGCAGGCACTAGTGCCAATGCAAGTTGATGGTTTGCTATTAATGTCAACTCAAGGAATAAAAGTCTTGCCGGCAGGCCGCTTGTTAATTCGTAATATTTGTATGGTGTTTGATAAATATCTGGCGCAAAAACAGCAGCTTTTTTCAAAAGTTATTTAATGATATTTATGAATGAAAATCGAATAAATGAACTGGAAATAAAAACTGCGTACCAGGAAGATTTGGTGCAAACCTTAAATACAATTGTCGGTGAGCAACAACAGCAAATCAGTCGTCTGGAAGCCACTTGTAGAATGCTTAATGATCGCATTAAAAGTCTGTCTGTCGAGGGCGCTAATGGGGGGGAAGGTGTTGAGGAGCTTCCGCCACATTATTGAAGTTTCCAAAATTGGTGGTGGATACAGTTTGCTATTTCCCTAGTCCATTTGATGTGCGTCCTAAATTCATTCCTCATATTTTTTAGCCAGTTGCAGTAACACAAACACAGCACCTGTTCCGCCGTGTTTGGGGGGAGCAGAGCAAAAAGCCTGCACATCTTTATGTTGTCGCAACCAAAGATTGATGTCGTTTTTTAACACAGGTTGATTATCTGCAGATCGGTATCCTTTACCGTGAACGATATGTACGCAATGATTGCCGTCTTCAACGCTGTCATGTAGAAAATTCAGCAACTGCTTTTTTGCTTCATTGCTGTTTAGCCCATGCAGGTCTATTTCTGCATTTAAGCCAAATTGTCCTTTGCGTAATTTTTTCAGGACATTATGTTGTAGTCCAGGCGATAAAAAACTCAGCGAATCTTCAATTCCTACTTGTTCCACATCGAGCCCTTGCTGGCCGCTTAAATGCTCCTCAATATTGATAGATTGCAATTTCGGGTAGGGTTTGGGTTTATTGTCTACTTTTAAGAGTACCTTATCACTTTTTACGGTGTGTACTTTTCCGATAGTGTTGCGAAATAAATCGCAGTCCTCAGATGTAAGAATTTTTTTTATCACGAAAGCTGATTTTGGCGTGTTTTGTTGCTAATATGTTTGATTTTATAGCTTATTCTGCTTTAGGGCGAATTGATAATGCATATTTTGATAAGTAATGATGACGGTTATCTGGCTGAAGGGCTTATTGCGCTAACAAAGGCACTTGGTGAGCATGCCCTGATATCGGTGGTTGCACCGGACAGGAATCGGAGTGCAGCAAGTAATTCTTTAACACTGGAATTGCCGCTACGTGCTTATACAATGGAAAATGGTTTTATCCGAGTTGATGGAACCCCGACTGATTGCGTGCATTTAGCGATAACAGGGTTGCTGGAAAATGAACCCGACATGGTTTTTGCCGGGATCAATCATGGCGCAAATTTGGGTGATGACGTGTTGTATTCAGGTACGGTCGCAGCGGCATCAGAGGGAAGGTATTTAGGATTGCCGGCTGTTGCCATATCACTGGTGGGTAGCAATCCAATCCATTTTGACACGGCAGCCCATGTTGCGGTGACGTTGTTAAAGCGTTTGATTGATAAACCATTGCCCGAAGACACTATTTTAAATGTCAATGTGCCTGATGTGGCAATAAAAGATTTGAAAGGTTATCAGGCAACGCGGCTTGGACAGAGGCATAAATCCGAGCCTGTTATTAAGAGTGAAGATCCGCGTGGACGAACAATATACTGGGTTGGACCGCCCGGAGCAGAACAGGATGCCGGTCCCGGAACTGATTTTTATGCCATTAATGCAAACTATGTGTCGGTTACGCCCTTGCAGCTGGATTTGACCTGGTATGAGCGCATTAATGACTTAAAGGCCTGGTTGCCTAGGGAGCATAGTTAATGATTAAAGGCCTTCAGGGAATTGGCATGACCTCTCCGCGTACCCGTGAGCGGATGATTACAAGGTTAATGGATCAGGGTATTACAAGCCATAAAGTGCTCGATGTGATTCGCAATACACCGAGACATATTTTTATGGATGAGGCTCTGGCAAGTCGCGCTTATGAAGATACCGCATTGCCGATTGGTTATAGTCAAACTATCTCTCAGCCTTATATTGTTGCGAAAATGACTGAGCTGTTGCTAGAGTCTTCCGGGCGACTTGCCAAGGTGTTGGAAATTGGTACCGGTTGTGGCTATCAGACGGCGATTTTGGCCCAATTGGTTGATCATGTTTATTCTGTAGAAAGAATTGCACCTTTGCAGAAAAAGGCTAAAGATCATTTATGGGATTTGAAGCTTAAAAATATCAGCTATTTACATAGTGATGGCGGTTGGGGATGGCCTGAGCATACGCCTTATGATGGTATTTTGGTTGCTGCTGCACCTCCGGAAATACCTGAAATGCTTTTGCAGCAAATGGCAGTGGGTGGTGTAATGGTGATTCCGATAGGCAGTGCAATCGATCAAAGGTTACAGCGTATTACACGAACCGAAACTGGGTATGAGGTTGAAAAACTTGAGTCGGTTATGTTCGTGCCTTTTTTATCAGGAAGAAAATAAGCTTTCGATAACTAGGAAGGGTAACGGGGTTATTAGCTTACGTGTCGTTTAATTGATTTTTGGTAAATAGTAGCTTGCTCTGATTTTTTCAGGTTACTAATTCTGGTTCAGTTGAAGTTTTCTAAGAAAAGAATTTTTTGATTTCGTTTAAGCGATTTTTCAGAGACCAATTAAACATTTTCATGATTATTGATTGAGAAAAACTTGTTCCTTGATTCTTGTAATTTATTAATAATCAATATTTAAATAGTGATTATCTAACGTCTTAATTTCAAACATGAATATACCTCATTATTTTACGGATACACATATTGCCCTCGCTCATGGTAATGGCGGTCGTCTCATGCGAGAACTCATTGAGGGTTTATTTGCACGACATTTGAAGAATGAGTTGCTCGATACTCAGGTCGATGCTGCACATTTACCGATAGACCCCGGCTCTGGTGAAATTATGATAACCACTGATGGGTTTACCGTGGAACCGCTTGAGTTTCCAGGTGGAAATATCGGTAGTCTGGCTGTACATGGGACAATTAATGATTTGGCTGTGTCGGGAGCAACACCGCTATATCTCACACTCAGCGTCTTCATCGAAGAAGGTCTTGAAGTCGCTGTCTTAGATCGTTTATTGGAGAGTATGGCACAGGCATGCCGTGAAAGTAAGGTTCGAGTAGTAGCGGGTGACACCAAGGTCTTACGTCGTGGTCAGGGTGGTGGCGTCTATTTTGCAATGGCAGGCGTTGGCGTGCGCCCATCAAAACTATTGTTAGGTATTAACCAAATTCGTTCGGGCGATTTGATCCTGCTGAGCGGCACAGTGGGCGATCATGGTACTGCAGTCTTGCTTGCACGGGAGCAGTTTGGTTTATCCGGAGATTTAAAATCGGATTCCGCGAGCGTTTTGCCAATTACGCAAGCGCTAAGCGAAATTACTGGATTACGTTTCATGCGTGATCCGACTCGTGGAGGTTTGGCAACTGTTGCCAATGAAATTGCTCAGGCAACGGTAACAACAGTGCGTTTAAATGAAATACATATACCAATATTGGCTCCAGTTCGAGCAGTATGCGACATGCTGGGTTACGATCCGTTGTATCTTGCTTCTGAAGGACGCGTCGTTGCAGTTATGACTCCTGACAGCGCCGAACTGGCTCTAAGCAAACTTAAAGAGTTGGGCTATAACGATGCGGCAATTATTGGAGTCGTTAATAGCGGTCGTGCTCAAGTCGTGTTAGAAACAGAGCTGGGCGGTGAGCGTATTTTGGCCGAGCTGGAAGATGATCCGTTGCCGCGTATTTGTTAATAATTTCAATGTTATTGAAAAGTTAACTTCGAACTGTAGCGCTATTGAGTTAAGTATAATAAATCGAAGCAGCTGTTTGTGACAGCGAAGATTGAGTTGCAATTGTTAAACTGTGTCACTTAAATTTCTGGGATTACCTATCTCCTTCAGTGTTAAGTAATTTGTATTATGACAAGGCACTTTGATACCAGCTTTTTTTGTTTAGGCACTCAGTACAACAATACAGTAAAATCACTTCATTTTTGTTTATAACGCCGGAATATTTATGACTACTTGGCTAGAAACCTGTCAACAACAAATGGTCAGACTGGAGAAAACCTCAGTACTGGCTGACAAGCTGCTTACTTTGGCCAATAAAACCGGAGTGGATATTTCTGCTGATTTATTGAATAGACTGAATATTGAAAGACCTCGTTTACATCGGCAGCTAGACAGGCTTCATGCCAATCGTTTTGAGGTAGCCGTTATTGGACTTGAAAAAGCAGGCAAAAGTGCGTTACTAAATGCCTGGCTGGAACAGGAAATATTACCTTCGGCTCGAGAACGCTGCACGTTTACCAGTACCGAAATCTGGTCAGCTCAAACCGAGCAAGACCAGGAACTGTATATCCAGTATTACACTAAAGAAGAAATCAGCAAGTTGCAATTACAGCGTCGTGATGCCTTGTTGGGGACTTTGAGCGAACGGGAACGGAAAGAAATCCAGGAAGACTTTGACGATACCGAAAAACACCTCAGCCATATATTAGAGTTTGGCAAACAGAAAAAAGGTTTTACGCAAAAGTTCATTGATATAGGTGAAGTCAGTGAGCAACTGCAATCGGCAGTGTTTAAAAATCGCGCCCAATCGTTGGCGATTAAGCGTATTCAGTTAAAAACAGTCCGCTTGCGTAGTGACCGCGACATCATTTTTCATGATGTACCCGGCTTCAATTCAGGCATATTAATGCACGCCGAGCAGGCTATCGAGCGCCTGAAAAACTGTGATGCGATTATTTATGCCAAAGAAATGAAACAACCTTCAGTGACTGGGCCGGAAAAAGAAATGTTGGCTATTGCCGATTCAGAAGATCCCAGCGTTAAAGTTTCTGATAAAGTGTTTGTGGTGCTGACCCAAGCCGATGCCATGGACGATCAAATCGACTTTAAAGATACTTACGAAAAACATCGCAGCTATTGGCCGTCCGTGCCAGAGCATCGCATGATTCCGGTTTGTGCTCGCGCTCATTTGGTCGAGTTTGGTATACCGTCTGAAGATACGCTTAGACGCACTAAAAACGCCGATGACAAAGCCAAGATGAAAAAACTGGGTATCACCGACGGCATTAATATTTTAAAAGACTCGATTAACTATTATATCGATAATGAACGCGCCGGTGTTCTGGAGCGACGATGTGACGCTTTAGTTAGCGCCATTCGTCAAATTGCTAACGAAATTCTATTCAAACTGGAGCCCATTTATGGTGTTTTTGATGAAACCGAACTGCAAGAAGATGATTTGCTGGGCAAAGAGTTTAACCAATGGTGGGGGCGTGAATGGCAACGCATCAAAAAGGATTTTGATGGCTGGTATGCAGAAGTAATTCAAGGACGAAAAGAAGCCGATGCGGCGGGCTCTGAACATGAAGAATTGATTGCCCTGCATGCAACTTACGATGAAAAGATTGAAATGTTGCTGTCAAATCTTGTGACAGCCAAGCCGGAGGAACTGAAACGTATTTATACGGCAGGCGGTAGCATTTCCATGCCTGATCCCCGTGAAGGTAATTATAAGATTCGAGAAGAGTTATTTCGTGAAATTCAGAAAAAATTTGAAACCGAATTGACTGACCAACTGGCTTCGGCGTTACAAACCTTGATTGATCAAATTGCCCGTAAAACACAAAGTCTACTTTGGGAGACGGAAGATGTACGTAAAATTTTATTGCACTCGGACGTTGATGAAAGCCTGGAACAAGCGCGGATTCGTCATGGCTTTCAGGTGCTTTTTTTGCGGTTCAGTCGTGGCGCGGTCGAAGCATTTATTGCTAAGCCTTTGCAGGCAAGAGAGCGCTTGTTAAATGAACGTGCGGCAGAAATTAAGACCTTGGAAGCTTTTTATCAAGGTAGTGATAAAGCCAAAAGTGAAGGTGGTCTGACTTGCTATTTACGCTATGGTGTTTGGACTAAGCCAGGCAATCTTGAAGTGATTTCCGGTCGAGCCCGAACCCAGGAAAAACCGGCTACTAAAACCCAGGTTATGCAAGAAATAGTAAGTGCGGCGCTTGATGGATCTTCGCTTAAAAATGTTCAGCAGGAAGCGGAAAAAATGTTTGAACCGACTAATTTTGAATCGGTCGTTGCAGAAATAAATGGCGATTTAGCGGCGCTGGAAGATTATCTAAAAAACAGCGTATTTTATGCTGCCGGATTTATTACCTACTGTAATCAGGAGTTGGAGCGTATCCGTAACCGTTTTAAAGAAATGGAAGATAATGACAGGCAGTGGATAGGCTTGATTCGTACTGCTGTGAAATATGAAAAAAACCCTAATATTCCTTACAGTATTATTCACACAAGACGGGATTTTCGTATGCGTAGAGAAATTGCCCTTGAGCTTAAAGAAGTACGTGAAACCTGTACTAATGTTTTTTAATATTTAACGTTAGTCAATCGAAAGGTACCTTTTCGTGTACCTTTCGATCCCCAGAACTTGATGATTCAGTCCACATCAAGTTTTAGAATTAGGTTTTTTCAGTGCCGCAAACACCAGCGTAAAAAATAATACACCTGCCATCATCACCAGTATTTTGGTCACAGGAATTCCCACCAAAAATAAAAAACTCTGTTGAGATTGTTCACCGCTAGCTTTTTGCACCGAGACATTGAGCTTATAAATGCCACGTTGTTGGAAGGTTTGTGTAATTGAGACTAGACCTTCACCCATTAACTGCGCTGGTTGTTGCTTAAGTACGGTAAAAACTTGGTCAGGATTTAACGAAACCGATAAAGCAGCTAATTCCAAGGTTACCGAGGTCTTTTCCATACCCTGTTCCACTGGTTCTACTACCAGCACAATCTGGCCAAGCTCGGGGAAAAAATGACAAAGATGTTTGCCTTCCAGCTCAGGTAGAAACTGGTAGCCACTTATTTGCAAACGGGTAACACCCACGGTTAAAAAACAACTTTTACTGTGATCGACGCCGGCATGGGCTAAAGCCGGTTGGCAATTCATTACGCCAACAATTATGCCAAGAAAATATCCTATCTGGTTTAACCTGAGAGAAATCGACAATTGTTTCAACATGCTTTTCATCAACTCAAAAGCTTAGTGTAACAATTTATGACGCTGTTTATCGCTTCGTCATTAAAATTTAATCAGATCGAGATGCTATAAATGCTAGAATCTCTTTAATTAAAAACGCCTTTTACTTTTTTATTTCCGGAGCATCGTCAATGGGTCCTCATTATCTGAATCGTTTTTTTACACCAAAATCTGTTGCTCTTGTTGGCGCATCCGAACGCGAAGATAGCGTAGGTTATCGTCTATTGCTTAACATGCAGGAAGCAGGTTTTGAAGGCGGGCTATATCCGGTCAACAATAAACGTGAAACCTTATTGGGTTTAAAAGCTTATCCTGATCTTTTAGCAGTTCCTGAGGATCTTGACCTAGTTGTGATTGCAACGCCCGCACTCAGTGTTCCGGGTATTGTGCGTCAATGCGGTGAGTTGGGTGTTACTTCCGTGATCATTATCAGCGCCGGTTTTGGTGAGTTGGGTGCCGAAGGTAAGCGCTTGCAACAGGAGGTTCTTGATATTGCTCATCGCTATAGTATCCGTATCATCGGTCCTAACTGTCTTGGTGTTATTCGTCCCAGCGGCAAACTTAATGCGACCTTTGGCGACGGTACCGTTAAAGACGGCAATCTGGCGCTGCTTTCTCAATCGGGCGCTGTTTGTACAGCCATTCTGGACTGGGCCAAATCCCAGGATATCGGTTTTTCAACAGTTGTATCAATGGGTGGCGCTGCCGATATTGATTTTGGGGAAGTACTCGATTATCTGGCAACGGATGGTAAAACTACCGGCATTTTGATGTACGTAGAAGGCATTCGCGATGCACGGCGGTTTTTAAGCGGACTTAAAGCGGCTGCCCGATTAAAACCGGTTATTCTGATTAAATCGGGTCGTCATGAGGCCGGTTGCAAAGCCGCCATGTCACATACCGGGGCGATGGTCGGAGGAGATAATGTATTTGATGCGGCGATTGCCAGGGCAGGTGTGGTAAGGGCTTATAATATCAATGAATTGTTTTCTGCGGCTCGCGTTCTTGCAAATAATTATGTCGTTAAAAAAGACCGTTTGGCGATTATCACGAATGCCGGCGGCCCTGGCGTTATGAGTACTGACCGCGCCGAAGACGTTGGCATCACCATGGCGGAATTAAGTCCTGCGAGCATTACCGCGTTGGATGAAGTTTTACCGGTACATTGGTCTCATGCCAATCCTGTTGACATTTTGGGTGATGCAACGTCAGAACGTTACCAAAAGGCGCTGGAAATCTGCCTTAAAGATAAAAATATTGATGGTATTTTAGTTATTTTGACGCCTCAGGCGATGACTAACCCTACACAAGTCGCCGAATGTATTATTGAGGGGGCCAAAGCCAGCAAAAAACCGGTACTAGCGTCCTGGACCGGAGGTGCACGGGTTCAGGAAGGCCGTAATCTGTTTGCCAACAGCAAAGTTGCTCATTTTAGCACTCCGGAAATTGCGGTCGATGCCTTTTCATTTCTGGCCAGTTATACCCAGAATCAAATATTGCTAAAACAAATTCCCTCGCCGACCGATGAATTGGCAACACCTGATGTTGCCGGGGCCCGTTTGATTATTGAACGGGTGCTTTCTGAAGGGCGCCAGGTTTTAACCGCGCAAGAATCCAAAGCCATTCTTGCGGCCTTTCATATTCCTGTTACACAAACCATCAAAGTATCCAGTGCCAAAGATGCGATGATTGCCGCTGAAACATTACGCTTTCCGGTTGTATTAAAAATCAATATGGCGGAATTTAGCCATAAATCGGATATCGGTGGTGTGCGACTCAATATAAACAGTGTCCAGGATATTTCTCGAAACTTTCTGGAAATGGAAGCTGCGATTAAACAGAAATATCCAGAAATTACAGAAGTAGGCATGACCGTTGAACCGATGTATAAATCCCTCAGTGGTCGTGAGCTGATGATCGGCGTGGTTAGAGATCCGGTTTTTGGCCCTGCAATCAGTTTTGGCTTGGGCGGGACGATGGTTGAGATTTTACAAGATAATGCTGTTGCTTTGCCGCCACTTAACGCTTATATGGTTGAGCAAATGATCGCCAAAACCAAAGCGGCCAAATATCTGGGGGCTTTCCGTCAGTTACCTCCGGCCAACAAACAAGCTTTGGTCGATGTCTTGCTGAACATTTCAACGATGGTCAGTGAATTGCCGGAAATTTTAGAGCTGGACATTAATCCCTTGATCGTTGACGAGCACGGTGTAATGGCAGTTGATGCAAGAATTAAAGCAGAAAATTCACATCAGCTTTCGCCTTATTCACACATGGCTATTCATCCTTATCCTCATGAGTTAAGCCATCAATATCAATTGACTAACGGCTCCAATATTACGATCAGGCCGATTCGCCCTGAAGACGCAAATCTTGAAAAAGATTTTGTTCATCGTTTATCGGAACGCACCAAGTATTTTCGTTTTATGCAATCCTTGCAAGAATTAACGCCTGAAATGGTAGTGCGTTTTACCCAAATTGACTATGACCGTGAAATGGCTTTTGTTGCGGTAACCAATGAAGACCATTTGCCGAATGAATTGGGTGTAGGTCGCTACATGGTTAATCCGGATGGGCATTCTGTAGAGTTTGCGCTGGTTGTCGCCGATGACTGTCAGCGTCTCGGCATAGGCAGTAAACTGATGAAAACTCTGTTGCAAACGGCCAAAGCTAAAGGAATCACTTTCTTTGAAGGTGAGGTTCTGGCAGTTAATAAACCGATGTTGTCGCTGGTTACCAAATTGGGTTTTAGCATTGAAACCATCAATGGCGATCAGGAAGTAGTGCGCGTGGTTAAGGATTTAAGGCAGTAACTAAAACAGTGAAGCATGGACTGGATGGATTTATTCGGTTTTTCAACTAAACTGAAGTCTGGTTCGTGCCAAATGTAATATTTTTAAACTCGATTTTTATAATAAAAACAACTAATTCGACATGCTGTTTACATAAATATATTAAATCGAAAAGTGCAATGGCGGATGACTCAGGTAAACACGACAAACGGGAAGGCAATTTTCTGATCATGTATAAGACAAAAAACTGCTTGATTTATGGCCTTGTTTTTCTTGGTTGGGTTACTGTGACATTAGTGATGATGACTCTGGTATTCAAACTTGTGGTGCATGAAGCGGAGGTTGCATTTAATCAGAAGGTTATGCAATTACACGAGCGTCTTGAGTTGGTAGCGAGGGATAACGAATCGATTTTAGAGGGATTTACTGCCTATCTGAGTGCTATTGAGTATGCAGATAGAGCAAGCGCATCCCGTTACGCAAGACAAATCCTCGCTCGCTATCCTCACGTTCAAACACTCGAAATTGCGCTTATTGTTGAACGTCATGATTTGGCTGAGTTTATCGCAAGACAGAAACGATCTTGGTTTCCTCGGTTCAAAGTAAAAAAATTCAGCGACATGACTGATGGTAGCAGAGACCAAGCTGTTGAAAAAAAACCAGTATACTACCCGATCATATTTATTGAACCGATGTCCCCAACGTCTAAACAATTAATAGGTGTCGATATGGATTCGTCACACTTTCTCAGCGATGCACTTAATAAGTCGAAGAGAATACAAGCCTCCGTGGCAACCATTCCATTCAGGTTTGTCGATGGGTCGTTGGGGTATGTTCTGTTTCACCCCGTTCCAGATGCCCCGAAAGGCGATCATTCCAAACGAAAACAAGCTTTTGTACTCTTAGCAGTCAATGCTGAAGCAATCTATAATAATATTGCTTTTCTGGTCGAAAATATTGAACTTCGTCTTTATCATACAAGCCACACAAGCAATGAACAGCAAGGCATGTTGTTGCATATTAAGACATCTGTTCCGAATAGTTTAGATGCCAGACTATTTCCTTTGCTAACCAATGAAAGGAAACTGGATAGTCAAGGTCAGCCCTTTACTCTTCGTGTAGACAAGCAACTGGGCTGGACTGACCTTGATTTTCCGTTGGTGATAGCAACCGGTTGTACATCGCTTTTACTTCTCGCGCTGCTGCTGCTTTTTATAAACAACCATTTTTTTCGCGAAGAACAAAGAAAAATATCGGCGAATCATTTGCTCCATATTGCAACGCATGATCCCTTGACGGGGCTTCCTAATAGAACTTTACTTGAGGACCGATTCAGTCAGGCATGCACCCGGACACAACGGAGTGATCAGCCATTTTCGACGATGTTTCTTGATCTGAATGAATTTAAAAAAGTGAATGATAGCTTTGGTCACAAAATAGGCGATGAACTCCTCAAGACATTAGGCAATCTACTAAAAGAATGTATCAGAAATGAAGATACCTTGAGTAGAATCAGTGGGGATGAGTTCGTGATCTTACTGGAAGACATGTCTTATGAGAATGCAGAAAAGGTAGCACATAAAATTCACGCCAAGTTGGAGCGACCACTACTTATTAAGGATATAGAGCTAAATATTGGTCTTAGCTTAGGAATTGCGGTTTATCCAGACGATGGTATTGATATGAACGAAGTACTCGGAAAAGCCGATGAAAGAATGTATGTAGCAAAAAAACGAAGTAAAGCGGTAAAGCTGCATGCCAATAATAGTGTAGATTGCGTTTAAAGATTTTACAGGGCTTATCTAATTTTTTTTGATAAGGTTAATTGAAGATGCGTTTACTCAGTAACAAGCCTAGCAACAAAACAACCATTGCCCAAATAACCGGTTTGTCACCCAACTTACCATAGGGTGTCATACCGCCCATCGGGGTTATTGTTCCGGTTAGTACTGTCTCCTGAAACGAAGTCGCAAGCTTAAGAATTTCACCTTTTGGAGAAACAATCGCAGTCATGCCGGTATTTGTGGATCTCAATAAATATCGGCCGGTTTCCATCGCTCGCATTCTGGCCATTTGTAGATGCTGATGAGGTTCTATGGTATCGCCAAACCAGCCATCGTTGGTTACATTGACCAGATAGGCCGCCTCGGGTAAACCTTGCCTACTTAATGTCCCAAAAGCGTCCTCATAACAAATCATGGTTATAAATGGATAGCCACCGGCTTTCAACAAAGGCTGAAGGGCTGCTCCAGGAGTAAAGTCACCTAATCTGATATCGATCAAGTCCAATACAAAGCCTGAAAAAGGTTGAAGCGGCTGATATTCTCCAAAAGGTAATAAATGTGACTTGCGATAGATGCCTTGATTTTTGCCTAGCGTGATGACTGCATTATAGTTTTTAAGTGGGGTCGTTTCCTGTACAGGAACGCTGATGATTAGATCTGTGTTGTGCAAGCGGGCTTCATTTTCCAAGGGATTTAAAAAACTTTCTTTAACTTGATCCAGAAAAGCCGGTATTGCAGTCTCCGGCCAAATAATGACCTTCGAATCCCAATGTTCTTCGGTCATTTTTTTATATTTCAACAAGGTAGTGATTTTATTTTCAGGTTTCCATTTTTGATCCTGAGAGATATTGCCCTGAACCATCGAAATGCTAAGTGGCTGTCCGATTTCGTAGGTCCAGGTTTGATGGCGCAACAAGCCGCCAAGAGTCCAGAGTATCGCAAGAATAAATAGGTATTGTAAGGGATGTTTAAGTTGTCCAAGGCGAAAGTTACAGCTGGAATATGTTCTTGTAGAGGGAAGAATAATGTCCGTAATAATCGACGCTGTTAGCGCCACAACAAACCCCGTTCCGTAAACGCCAATAATTGGAATGTAGCCAGCCAGGGGTGTCTCCAATTGAGAATAGGCGATTTGTAGCCATGGAAAGCCGTTAAGTAGCCAATAACCACGAAAGTATTCAATTAATATCCAAAGAAGCGGTATTAACACAATCTGGCCTTGTCCTTTGTTGAGTCCGATTATTTTTACCGAAAAATAACCCGCAAGGGCAGGGAAAATGGCCCAAAAGCAAGCAAATAAACCGGTTAGCAGGCTAGATCCGATCACACTGGCACCGCCAAAGTCGTGCATACTGATATAAACCCAGGATACCCCTGAACCAAATGTACCCAAGCCAAATAGATAACCGCGCAAGGTGGCTCGTTTAGCTGTAATGTTTTGCCAACTGCTATAAAGAAACACTAGCGCAACAAACGCCAGACAGGAATAATCAAAAGGGGCAAAAGAAAGGGTAAGTAAAAGCCCTGCAATTGGTGCGCAACAATCCCAATACTTACTGTTTGAATAATTCATATTTTTTAGATCGACTTAATGACGTATTTTGTAAGTGGACGTTTATTAAAAATAACTGCCATAATACCAAAAACAACTGTGCAGTCTTTACAAACGATGCACCTGGATCTTTAAGAATGGGGATATTATGAAAATTATTACCATGCCCAAGCCAATCCGTATGTTCTGGGTAAGTTTAGTCGCCTATTGGTTGGCAGGTATTATCAGTCCGGCTTTTATTGCGATTGCGGTGCTTATTGCACTATTTATTCCTGTTTTGATTGTCGAATCTAATTTTTCTGCCCGACCTGAAGCCTGAAGGACAGTATTATTCATGGAATCATCATGAAAAAAAGTGCTCTAGCAATTTTTATACTGTTAATTTTTTGTTCGTTAAATGCTGCTGGGCAAAAACTCTATAAGTTTCAGGATAAAAAAGGTATCTGGCATTTTACAGACAAGCCCACGGCAAATCAGTTAAAGGAAGCTCAACAGAATATTGAGATCAGACAGCTTAAAGTAACTTCCAAGCAATTAGTTTGGCTTTTACAAAAGGGGGAAGAACGACATCCGCAGTTTTATATCCGTAATGATTATTCCGGTCCTGTTGAAGTTGAAATTGAATTCTCCCAACGTGACAATGTAACTGCCACGCCAGACTTGCCAAAGCATTTTGTTATTCAACCGGGAGAATCGGACACGCTTTTTAAAGTTAATGGCATTAATGAATTTGAAGCATGGCAGATTTCCTTAAAATACCGTTACATTATTGGCCGTCCCCTACCACATTATCAAGCTATGACCAGCTATTTTCCACCGATAGCACCTGATTCATCCTTTCAAATTTCTCAGGCTTTTGGCGGCAGTTATAGTCACTTCGATGCGCAAAATGAATATGCCGTCGATATTGCGATGCCTATTGGTACGCCGGTTTATGCGGCAAGAGCTGGCATGGTGGTTGAAGTCGATGATGATTATTTTAAAGGTGGTATCAATAAGGCTTATAGTTCGGAAGCGAACAATATCAGAATTATGCATGATGATGGTGCTATGACGATTTATGCCCACCTGGAGCTTGAAAAAGCCCAAGTGTATCCTGGCTTAACGGTAGCGGCAGGGCAATTGATCGGTTATTCAGGTAATACCGGTTTTTCTACTGGTCCACATTTGCATTTTGCTGTTCAGATTAATAAAGGTATGGAACTGGTTTCTGTGCCCTTTACATTTTACAATTTGAGCAGTAATGCAGAGGAGCCACAAGTTGAGGCCTGGCTTAAAGGGTTTGTTCCAAGGCAGAGGTAGTTAAATTGATGAGCTATGCTATGGCTCAATGTAGCCTTCGATAATTCCCATTCCAATCTGGCTGATAAAAACCTCAACATCGGCCTGCTCAAAGGGCCAGCCGAGTTCTTTTAGGGTCTCTGGATGAAATAAAACCGGAATGCGGATTGCGTAGAGTTCTTGCCATTGATCCTGTTCCGCGATGTCTACAAAGTCGACCCTGTCTAAAACGCAGGCGTTAATAAGGGCTTCTGCCTGTTCGCAAAGATGACAGCCAGAGGTGCCAAACAATATATAGTGCGTCATCAATGTTTGGTAATCTTGTCCAGATAACCCATCAATAACGCAGACAGGACCAAGGTCAAATGAATAAGGACATACCACATGAGTTTGTCGTTATCGGTAGCCTCGATATTCATGAAGACTTTTAACAGGTGTATGGAGGAAATCGCAACAATTGAAGATGCCACCTTCATTTTCAGAGAGCCATAATCGTGCTTGCCCAGCCATTCCAGTTTTTCGGTCGACTCGGCTATGTCCAGTTGCGAAACAAAATTTTCGTAGCCGCTAAACATGACGATCAGAATCAAACTGCCAACTAAGGTAAGATCAATCAGGGTCAGAAACTTTAATACCAGCTCAGTTTCATTTATTTCAAAAATATGTGGCAGAAAATGGAAGAGTTCCTGGAAAAATTTAAGCAAAAGCGCCAGAAGAACGAGACTTAGGCCAAAGTAAATCGGCGCAAGTATCCAGCGACAGCCATACATAAAGCGCTCTAAAATGCGGACCGTTTTTTCTTGAGGAGACATGTTTAATAACGCATCAATGTTTTTTCAATTTAATGATGCAAATGTGCTGCCAGCCAACGCTCAGCGACTTCTTCGGCAATACCTTTGCGACGGGCATAATCTTGCAATTGATCTTTATCGATTTTACCGACGTTAAAATACTGGGCATCGGGGTGAGAAAAATACCAGCCACTTACTGCTGACGCCGGGTACATAGCGTAACTTTCGGTCAGTTCTATGCTGGTATTTTCGGTCACATTGAGTAGTTCAAACAGTTTGCTTTTTTCGGTATGATCGGGGCAGGCCGGATAACCGGGTGCTGGCCTAATGCCTTGATAGGCTTCGTTGATTAATTGCTCGGCCTGATGAGCTTCATTCTGGTCATAGCCCCAATAGTCTTTTCTGACCACTTGATGCATGTATTCTGCGAAGGCTTCGGCCAATCTGTCAGCCAGCGCTTTAAGCATGATGGCGCTGTAATCATCATTATCTTGTGCAAACTCTTGCAATTTTTGTTCGATATTGATGCCGGTCGTTACCGCAAAAGCGCCAATATAGTCGGCTTTACCACTTTCCGCCGGAGCTATAAAATCAGATAAACAATAATTGGGCCTGCCCGGCGCTTTGATATTCTGCTGGCGCAAGTGTTGTAAAGTTTCCTTTTGCTGAGTGCGCGTGTCGTCGGTATAAACCACCACATCATCGCCGTCACTGTTGGCCGGGAAGAAGCCGACCACGGCCCTGGCTGTTAGCCATTCTTCGCTGATGATCTTTTTCAGCATGGTCTGCGCATCTTCAAACAACTCTCGCGCCTGGATACCGATTATTTTGTCATCGAGTATTTTGGGATAACTGCCGGCCATTTCCCAAGTCTGAAAAAATGGAGACCAGTCGATATACCAAACCAGCGTATCCAGAGGGAAATTATTGAGGACTTTTATGCCCAGAAAAGAGGGTTTAACCGGCTCACAATTACCCCAATTGAATTTATTGTTGCGGGCTTCTTGTAGCGAGTGTTGCTTGGTTTTTGCTTCACGACCTTTGTGTCTTTCCCTGACTTCCTCATATTCATCGCTGACACTGTTGACGAAGTCTTTTTTTAGCTCAACGCTTAATAAATTACTGGCGACGCCGACGCCGCGCGAAGCATCGGTCACATAAATAACCGGGCCTTCGTAATGCGGAGCGATTTTTACTGCAGTATGCGCCCGCGAAGTGGTCGCGCCGCCAATCATCAACGGAATGATGAAACCTTGGCGTTGCATTTCTTTGGCGACATGTACCATTTCGTCCAGCGAGGGCGTAATCAAACCGCTTAAGCCGATAATGTCGACATTTTCAAGGCGTGCAGTTTGTAAAATCTTTTCTGCCGGTACCATCACGCCTAAATCAATCACGTCATAGTTGTTGCATTGCAGAACGACGGCCACGATATTTTTGCCGATATCATGCACATCGCCTTTTACCGTTGCCATCAGGATTTTGCCGTTGGTTTGCCGTTCGCCGGCCGCTTTGTCGGCGTCCATAAACGGCATTAAATAAGCCACCGCTTTTTTCATGACACGTGCTGATTTGACTACTTGCGGCAGGAACATTTTACCGGCACCGAACAAGTCGCCAACCACGTTCATTCCATCCATCAACGCGCCTTCAATAACGTGCAAGGGACGTTCGGCTTCCAGTCTGGCCTGCTCGGTATCTTCATCGATATAATCGGTGATGCCTTTTACCAAGGCATGCTCCAGACGTTTGCTGACCGACCAGTTGCGCCATTCGAGATCCTGCTCTTTTCCAGCGCTGCTAGTGCCATCGCCTCGATATTTGTCGGCAAGTTCGAGCAATTTATCTGTGCCGTTCCCATCATGTTGGTTTAAGACTACCTCTTCAACAGCGATGCGTAAATCATCCGGTATATCAGCGTAAATCGCTAGCTGACCAGCATTGACGATGCCCATATCCATCCCGGCCTGAATCGCATGATATAAAAACACAGCATGAATTGCTTCCCTCACCGGATTATTGCCCCGAAAAGAAAACGATACGTTGGAAACGCCGCCGGAAATTAGTGCGTAGGGCAGTGTACGCTTTATTTCACGAGTAGCTTCAATAAAATCCAGGCCGTAATTATTGTGTTCGTCAATGCCGGTGGCAATGGCGAAGATATTGGGATCAAAAATAATGTCTTCAGGCGGAAAGCCGACCTGCTCGGTCAATATTTTATAAGCTCGCTGACATATTTCGATTTTTCGGGCTTGGGTATCGGCCTGTCCTTCTTCATCAAAAGCCATGACGATAACCGCAGCACCATAACGGCGTACCAGTCTGGCCTGTTTGAGGAACGCTGCTTCGCCTTCTTTAAGCGAAATGGAGTTGACCACGCCTTTGCCTTGTATGCATTTAAGACCGGCTTCCAAAATATCCCATTTGGAGGAATCCAACATAATCGGCACTTTGGCAATATCGGGTTCGGAGGCGATCAGCATTAAAAAACGCACCATCGCTTCTTTGGACTCCAACATGCCCTCATCCATGTTGATGTCGATGATTTGAGCGCCGTTTTCAACCTGCTGTTTGGCGACATCCAATGCCGCTTCAAAATCACCGTCAATGATTAGTCGTTTAAACGCCGCTGATCCGGTAACGTTGGTGCGTTCGCCGATATTGACGAATAATGACTCAGGACCGATGTTCATCGGTTCCAGACCTGACAAGCGACACTGTTTAGGTATGTCGGGAACTATTCTGGGGCTGTGTTTTTGGACGGCTTCAACAATAGCTTTAATGTTGGCTGGCGAGGTTCCGCAACAGCCTCCGATAATATTTAAATAGCCGTTTTTTGCCCAATCGGCCAATTCTTCAGCCATGGCTTCGGGGGTTTCGTCATATTCACCAAACTCGTTAGGCAAGCCGGCATTGGGGTGAGCTGAAACATGGGTATCGGCAATGCCGGATAATTCGGCAATATACTGACGTAATTCGGTTGCACCCAGAGCGCAGTTAAAGCCGAAAGAAATAGGCTCTATATGTTTTAACGAATTCCAGAAAGCGGCAACAGTTTGGCCGGACAGCGTTCTTCCTGAGGCATCGGTAATCGTGCCGGAAATCATCACTGGTAACTTATAGCCGATAGTATCAAAAACCTGCTCGACCGCAAAAATGGCGGCTTTCGCATTCAGAGTGTCAAACACGGTTTCAATCAAAATAATGTCTGCACCGCCATCAATCAGACCATTGGTAGCCTCGGTATAGGCGACGACCAGATCGTCGAAGAAGATATTTCTAAAGCCCGGATCATTAACATCAGGCGACATCGACGCAGTGCGATTGGTAGGGCCTAATACACCGGCGACAAAGCGTGGTTTTTCGGGAGTCTTTTGGGTGTATTCATCGGCGGCTTGTCTTGCTACGCGCGCAGCTTCGACATTGATTTCATAGGCAATGGCTTCCATTTTGTAATCGGCCATTGCAATACTTGTTGCATTGAAGGTATTGGTTTCTACAATATCGGAACCAACCTCAAAATAAGCGCAGTGTATAGCTTTAATGATGTCTGGTTGGGTTAGGGACAACAGGTCGTTATTCCCTTTGAGGTCCGTTTCCCACTGGGCAAAGCGTTCGCCGCGATAATCTTTTTCTTCAAGTTTGTAGCTTTGGATCATCGTCCCCATTGCGCCATCGAGAAATAGAATTCGCGAAGATAATTGCTGCTTTAATAATACTGTTTTACTCATGGGAACGATCCAGGGGGTTATTGGTTTTGGATATAATCTTGCTTAAAAACTGATCAAGCCCTATTATTTTTAATATTTTTTGTCGGAGATGAGTATGTCAAAACCAACGATTATTCAAGTTATAAAGAGTGTCCTCGCTGCTGCCATTGGCGTGCAAAGCGACAAAAACAGGCGGTATGATTTTGAGCACGGCTCTGCTTCAACTTATATTATTGCAGGATTGATTTTTACGGTGCTATTCGTTTTAGGTCTTGTTTTTCTTGTCTCTAGTATCTTAGGATGAAAAATAGCCAGTGCTACCCTGATTTTATAATCTACTAAAGCTGACTAAACTTATAAGTTGGCTGGACTTACAAAATGATCAGCCATAAAAAAGCCCAAGCATCGCTCGGGCTTTTTTAACCAACGCTTTAACTTACTTGTCAGAGGTTTCTTTAAAGCTTTGTTTTATGCTTTGAAACATCACGCTGATATCGCCAAATAAATTGTTGACCGAAATCGCTTCTTTAGTAATAAATTTTATTCTGATCAGTGCAGCCGCTAAAACGCCTACAATAGAAGGCATTAACTCTAGGTAAAGTGATAACATTACGCCGCCAAAACCTTGAAAGCCGCCTTCATTTTTCCTATCACCGATAGTTGTTAAATCGCGCTCGTAGTCACCACCGCCTTCGCTACTTTTGATCGACTCTAAAATATACAGATTGATATCAATAAATCCTAACTGCACTACAAAAAATGCAACTACACAAATTGCTACCCACATCATTACGTTACTTGTTTTCGCTCTCATAGCTGACTGGTAAATCCAGAGAGCTACAAAAATCATTATAATGCCACCTATCATAAGTTATATCCTTTTATTTTATTTATATTTTGGTTAGAAAAAAGTAAAGATACGCGCACTTTAAAGTCATTTTAGAACCCTCTTTTTCAACTACTTTACAGGATTCATATTTTTCTCGTCCAGGAGTTGTTTGTTTATGGATCTCTCCATTCTCGACAAAATATTTAATGGCTATCTTCATCTCTTTTGTTCGACCTACAGAATCTGTCGCTGTTGTTTGTAAAGCACCGTCTGCTTTAAATTCCCATTCAACCTTAACTGCTTTTTGCTCTCCATCCAATTTAGCTGCTTCAGCATATAAATTCCATTTCCCCAGGATTTCAGCGTTATCTTTTAATGTAACCTCAGCATTTGCTGAAAACGCAAAAAATAGCGCAGAGAACGATAATATTTTAACGCATTTATTCATCATAATTCCTTATCTAAAAATGTACTAACACATACGGGTCAGATTTTAAACTATACCACACTGCCTATCGAGCAATAAATTACAACTGAAAACAATAGTTAAATCCTATCATCATGCCCACAAACAATAAGCCTTGACTTTAACTTTTGCTAAAGTATTATGCTCTTTCCTTTTGCTATGTAATTAGCATTATTTCTAAAAACACAAAATTATAGGTAGGACATCCCATGGGAGCGATCTTAGATATCACCGAAATGTTAAAAGAACCAGCTGGTATGGTCGGCGCGGTTGTTGTTATAGCTGCTGGCTACTTCCTTGTAAAATGGGTATTCGCTGAACACCCAGACGACGAAAAATAAGTCGTCAAACGATTTAACCTTAACTTAGGCCGTCCATTTCAATTTTTTAATTGAGTGCGGCCTTTGTTTTGTCATTTTTATATATCCGCATTAACCCCACTAATACTGTATAATTTATACATCTTCCAGATTTTTCTAATCATGAAATGTATAAACAATTCTCCGCTAAACTTCTCGCACTCAGATCAAACCAAGTTCCAGCTACAGGCATAGGTTTTTTTAGGTTTTTTTATGGCCTAGTTACCTTGCAGGAAATTATATTTTTATTGTATTTCAATCACTTGATATTCGATCCTATGCCTTACATAGATGTTGAATTTCCTATGATTCCTTTCTTTCTATGTGTTTGGGGCGTTATTGCCAGCTTTGTTGTTGTTGGTTATCGTTACCAGTTTGCAATAACTTGTAATTATATTTTCTGGATTATTTTCGTTAACTTCACGCCAATGCAGCGAGATTTTGATGGTGGCTTCGATTTATTCATGATTGGGGCAGGATTCTTTCTACTTTTTATGCCGGGAAATCGAGCTTTTTCAATAGATAATTTAAGAAATAAGCTGAGTACACCCTTTATTCATTACAGTACTTACTCAAAGCCAACAGTCTCGGTTCTTGCCTATTATTTGCCTGTTGCAATTTGCCTGGGTTTTCTTTACTTCGACTCATCGATACATAAGATGTTTGCAGAGCATTGGCGCAATGGTCTTGGCACTTGGTTGCCTGCAACACAGCCGTATTATGTTTCAGCGATAGACATGTCAGATCTACTGAACAATAAACTTCTCCAAAACATCTTGGGTTACACAATTTTGGTGTTTCAATTCACCTTTATTTTCTTTTTTGCACAGAAAAGGTTGCGTGTATTCTATTTATTGATTGGCTTAGGACTGCATCTTGGTATTACGCTGTCGTTTAATATTTATCCTTTCGGTTTGGGAATGCTTATTTTTTATACCTTAATGGTTCCTTTTAGCTGGTGGGAATATATGGGGCGATGTATTTCAGCAAAACATCCTTCTCTTACCGTGTTTTATGACCAGCTATGCCCATTATGTAACCGTACCGTGATGATCCTTAATCATTTCGATATATTTAATTGTATTGACTTCAAAAGCGCTCAGGATCACTCTGCTTATTATCCTGCGCTAGTAAATATCTCTAAAGAAACTTTGCTTACAGACTTGTATGCATTGGATAGCAACAACACCATTTATGCAGGCGTCGCCACCTATATCCAAATCTTTTTAAAAATGCGTTATTTATCACCTGTCGGCGTTTTTTTGAGCCTTCCGGGTGTACATCAGTTCGCCTTAAGAAAATATCGGTCTATTGCGGATAACCGAAACCGTATTCAATGTACATCGACTTGTGTAACAACAAAGGAACTAACCGATAACACTCTCTATCATTATTTTTTTGAAAAAACTGCAGTTCAGAAACCCAAGGCTTTTTCCAGGAAGCTTTTAAAGATATTGCTTGCGCTACTGTTTTTACAATTAAACAGCTCCATTCATTATGGTCTTATTTACAGGCTACATGCAGATCGTCCCCAGAGTCCTATATCGCAGATCAGTAACGCTATTTTAATGGTCTCGCAGACCTTTCTGGGCATTACCCCGCATGCGCTATATCTACATGATCATTTCGCCGGCTATGACCATATTTTAGCGCTAACTTATACTGACGAGAGTGGAGTGGAGCGGTGGCTACCTTTTGTTAATGAGCAAGGGCGTCTTCTAGCTCCTAATTGGGGTCGAGTTCATTCCATGTGGGCCAATATTGCTGTTACACCAACTATTAATAATCAACGTTTGTATAAATTCATTATGAAAGTCACCGCTTTCTGGGGCCAGAAAATTGGCTTGAATCTTGATCAGGTTGTTTTTAACATTAAACTGAAGAAAATAGATGCACCTACGTACTGGGTTCATGATCAATTACACAAGAATTTAACATCTCCATGGATTACTATCGGAACTGCTAAATGGAGCAATAAACAAATATCTATTCATTTGCCGAACAACATCAATGATCTTTAAGAGTAGGAATGATTTTTGAATTTTTATTATTGCATCATCATTCGAGTCATGATATAAAATGCACGTGCATTAATTTAATGGCGCACATTAATAAAAATAATTGAAACCCCTTTGGAGGATATTTGTATGAACAAAATTTTATCTCTTATAGCTATGGCATTAATGATTGTTGGCTTAACTGGCTGCATGGACAACCCAGACGGTTCAAAGCAAAAAGTTTCTAGTTCTATTCAATTATAAATAGAACCGTAAGCTAAAAAAAACCCAGCCAAATGGCTGGGTTTTTTTTGTATATTATTTACGTCTTAGGAGTGCATCTCTATCCGGTTATATTCCTTAAACTCGCCTTATACCCCCGATTTAAAACTCCTGTAAATTCGAAGCAGATTTTTTTAATTAAGATATCTTAACTTCAAAATTTGAACTATTTCCGCCAGAATTCTGGTACAAATAAAATAACTATTGAAAATATTTGCACTCTTCCCAAGAGCATTGCAAATGTACAAACACCCGTTTGAAAATCATTCAAAATAGCATAATTGCTTGCGGGACCTACCATATTAAGTCCAGGGCCGGCATTATTAAAGCAGGCAATAACGGCAGAAAATGCAGTTATAAAGTCGAGTCCACTTAATAACAACGTAAACACCAAAATCAGGATACTTATGAAGTAGAGAAAAATAAAGCCCATTACAGAGGTTACAACATCGTTGCTAATCACGGCTCCACCAATTTTCATCGGTTTAACGGCATAGGGATGAATAGACTTGAATAACTCCAAATAAGCCTGCTTCATTAGTATGATGGTTCTAATCATGCGGATGCCACCACCTGTAGAGCCTGTAGAAACTGAGATGGCACTTAAGAACAGCATCCATATAGGAATAAAAACCGGCCAGAGATTAAAGTCCTGCGTCACATAGCCAGACGTTGTGGCAATAGATACAACGTTAAATGTTGCATGACGTAAAGCTGTGAAAAAGTCCGTATAAGTTCCTGCATGCCATAACATTGAAGCAATCACTACACTACTCAGCAATACCACAATAAGCATGCCCCACATTTCCATATCCTTTAAATAAGGCTTAAGTGAGCGTTTATTAAGTGATAGAAAATGAGTGCCAAAATTCATGGCTGCCAACAGTTGAAACACTGTTAATACGATTTCAATGGGCAAGGAGTTATAAAAGCCGATACTGTTATCATGGGTGGAGAAACCACCCAAGCTCATTGCCGAAAAAGCGTGGCAAATTGCATCAAACCAACCCATTCCAGCCAGATGTAAAGCAATAATACAAACAAAAGTGATTGCGACATAAGTCAGCCATAAAGCCTTTGCCGCTTGAGTAATGCGAGGAGGTAAATCAGATTCCTTAACAGAGCCGGGCGATCCGGATTTTAGCAATTGCATGCCGCCAATGCCTAAAATAGGCAAAATGGCTACTGCAAAAACAATAATCCCAATACCGCCTAGCCATGCTAATTCATGTCGCCAGAGGTTAATCGACATTGGCAACTGATCAAGTCCGCTTAGAATAGTTCCGCCCGTTGTAGTGAGGCCCGAAATCACTTCAAAGTATGCGTCGACAAAGCTTAAACTTGGCAAAGCCATTAACAGGGGTAAGGTACAAAACACTGGAGCGAGTGACCAACAGAGCGTTACCAGTAAAAAACCTGCTTTACGTGAGACCTTTTTAGGTGAGTGCCTGGTTGAGAAAAACAACAAGGTGCCAGACAATACAGTAATTAAAGTTCCTTGGTAAAAAGCTGTGGTAGTGCCGTCGTCAACTATTGCAGAGTTCAGCCAGCAGGTGGACATTAATCCACCAAAGACCATTATTATCAAGCCGAAAATGTGTAAGATAGTATGAAAGACATTCATTGGGTTAAGTTCAAAGTTTAAAGCTAAGGAGTCTAGGTTTTTTTGTCTTACACTTGCACTTAAATTATAGAGGCTGAAATTTCTTTTCGATGTTGACGACCAGTTTTTTATCCATAGCGAACATGACTACATGATCCCCCTCTTCAAATACGGTGCCACAGTGGATGGAAATAACCTGTTTGTTGCGTATCAATGCACCCATTACAATACCTTCAGGAAAGCTGATGGCATCTACTCTGCGTCCAACTACTGAATTAAGATCATTGCTTTGATGGGCAATTGCTTCAATAGCCTCTGCACTTCCACCGCATAGTGAGCTGACTTGCGCCACGTCACCTCGCCGGACATGCTTGAGTATGCTTCCAAGTGTTTCCTGATTCGGTAATACAGCAACATCAATCCCTGTTCCGGGTAATAACTTGCCGTACGAAACATGGTTAAGTAAACAGATAGACTTGCGGGCGCCCAAGCTTTTTGCTAAAGAGGCGGAAACGATATTAACGCCGTCATTTTCGGTGATTGCGCAAAATAAATCAGTCGTATCGATAGATTCATCAAGTAATAATGCTTCATCAGCACAATCGCCAAGTAACACTACAGCCCGGTCAAGGTCATTGGCCAATTTATTAGCGCGATGTGGATCTTTTTCTATGATTTTAACTTGGTGGTTATTTTCCAGTGCCAGTGCCAAACGCTTGCCAACATGACCGCCACCGGCAATTATAATTCGTTTTAAAGGTGCCTCAATTTTGTCCAGTTCTTTTAAAATTCCATGCACTTCTTCTCGCGGAGCCACAAAAAAAACTTCATCGCCAGTTTCAATGACTGCTTCACCATTGACTACCAGTGGTATGCCTTGGCGAAAAATAGCTACTACGCGAATCTTTCCACCTACCAGTCGTTCTTTAAGTGTTTTGATTTCTTTACCTGTCAGCGAGCCGTCAGCAACTACTTTGACGGAAAAAAGCCTGACTAATCCGCCGGCAAAATCAGAAATATGCTGAACGCCAGGGAACTCAATTAAATTTCTAATTGCCTCCATTACTATTTGTTCAGGGCTAATCACGATATCTACCGGTATACCGTTTGGACCAAACAACTTCGGATTGTTTAAATAATCAACAGCTCGAACCCGTGCAATGGTTTTCGGACGACTATAAAGCGTATTAATGATGACGCAAGCCAACATATTGGTTTCATCGCTATCGGTAACTGCAATAATTATATCGGCTGTTCGTGCGCCCGCCTGTTCAAGCACTTTGGGATGCGCCGCATTCCCAGCAACGGTGGCGATATCAAACCGTTCTTTCAAAGCATCGAGCAATTCGGTCCTGAAATCAACGACCACAATATCGTTTTCCTCGCTTGCCAGCGCGCCGGCAACCGAAGAACCGGTAACACCAGCGCCAAGAATAAGTATTTTCATTTAGACCTTGTGGGTATTAAAAAATAAAGCGGGCAAATGCGAATTACAAAAGTTGAAAAACCTGTGTGCTTCGCTTTTTTATGTTTTTCACTTCAAGTTGGCCAACACTGCAGCGACCGTTGCGCCCATAGCGGCAGGTGTCGAGCATATAGTAACGCCTAATTCTTTCAGTATCGCAACTTTCTCGGCGGCGCTTTCTCCGGCTGAGGAAATAATTGCACCGGCATGTCCCATGCGTCGACCTTCCGGTGCTGTTAAACCTGCGATATAGGCGATGACGGGTTTAGTCATGTTTTCTTTGGCAAAAATACCCGCTTCAACTTCTTGCGGGCCACCGATTTCACCGATCATAAGCACCACTTTAGTTTCAGGGTCAGCTTCAAATTTTTCTAGAATATCACGATGAGAGCTTCCGTTAATCGGATCACCACCGATACCTACCGACGTTGAAATACCAATATTCAACCGTTTCATTTGGTCTGCGGCTTCGTAACCCAGTGTGCCAGAACGACCGACAATTCCGACATTGCCTTGGCTATAGATGTGTCCTGGCATAATGCCCAGCATAGAGCGTCCAGGGCTTATAGTTCCAGCGCAGTTGGGACCGGTCAGTATCATTCTTTGATTTGCAGGAAAGCGACGCAGGAAGTTTTTAACTGTCATCATATCTTGTGTAGGAATACCGTCAGTAATTCCTACGCAATATTTAATGCCGGCGTCAGCGGCTTCCATGATTGAATCAGCCGCAAAAGCAGGTGGTACAAAAATGATGCTGGCTTCAGCTCCGACTTCTCGAACCGCTTCTTTTACGGTATTAAAAACCGGCAAACCCAAATGAGTTTGGCCGCCTTTGCCTGGGGTTATGCCGCCTACGACCTTAGAACCATAATTAATCATGTCTTGAGCATGAAAACTACCGATTTTTCCGGTAAAGCCCTGAACAATAATTCGTGTTGTTTCGTCAATTAAAATAGCCATCTTATACTTCCTGTGCCGCTTCTTTTGCGACCGCTTCGTTACGTGCCTGTACTGCTTTTTCCGCGGCTTCGGCCAGTGTTTCCGCAGTAATAATTGGCAAGCCACTTTCTGCGATTATTCGTTGGCCTTCTGCAACGTTAGTGCCCGACAGTCTGACGATCAACGGAATTTTCATGTCGATTTTTCTGACCGCTTCAACAACGCCTTCTGCAATCCAGTCACAACGATTGATGCCGGCAAAAATATTGACGAGCATGGCTTTTACACCCTTATCAGCTAAAACCAGGCGAAAAGCTTTTTCGGTACGTTCAGCGGAAGCGCCGCCGCCTACATCAAGAAAATTTGCGGGTTCGCCGCCTGCCAGCTTAATCATATCCATAGTGGCCATCGCTAATCCCGCACCGTTAATCATGCAACCGATATCACCATCCAAGCCGACATAACTTAAACCACGATCAGCTGCCGCCATTTCGCGGGGGTCTTCCTGCGTTTTATCGCGCAATTCTGATATCTTTTGTTGGCGGAACAGGGCGTTATCATCAAAGCTCATTTTAGCGTCCAGTGCTATTAATTCACCACTACGCGTAACAACCAGAGGATTGATTTCCAGCATGCTGACATCAAGTTCACGCAGCGCGCGATAACACCCCCGGATAGTTTTAACGGCATGGCTGAGTAATTCAGGCGCAAGTCCCATTGCAAAAGCCATTTCGCGAGCTTGATAATCTTGTAAGCCGACGGCAGGTTCAATATAAATTTTGGTAATGGCGCCAGGATTATTTTCGGCCAATTCTTCGATTTCCATGCCGCCTTGCGCAGAGCCTACCATGACAATTCGCTCTGAACTACGATCGACCAGAAAACAGAAATATAATTCTTTGACGATATCGGTTCCTGCTTCAACATACAGTCTGCCGCATACCTTTCCTGACGGGCCAGTTTGGTGTGTAATCAATCTTTTGCCTAATAAGGCTTCAGCGGCTACTTCAACCTCATCATGAGTTTTACAGATTTTAATGCCACCTGCTTTACCCCGCGCACCGGAATGAATTTGTGCTTTGACCGCCCAAATATGTCCGCCTATGTCTCTTGCACGTTGTACCGCTTCTTCGGGACTATAAGCCATGCCGCCTTCAGCGATTTTAACGCCATAACCTCTTAAAATTTCTTTTGCCTGATATTCATGAATATCCACAGCATCTCCTTTTATGTATCACGTTGGTTGGTTTGATTATTTTCTCAAGCCAGTATATTTGATTATTGACTTTTTGCAGCGATAGCTTCAGCCGCTCTAACCACGTTATTGGCCATTTTTTCCGAGGCAGCATCAATTAAACGGCCATCCAGTGCTGCAGCGCCTTTACCTTGGGCTGCGGCTTCTTTCAAGGCGGCCAATATGCGTTTTGCTTTGTCAACTTCAGCTGCAGGCGGTGTAAAAATCTCATTGGCCAATTCAACTTGAGAAGGATGTATTGCCCATTTTCCTTCGCAACCTAAGGCTGCGGCGCGTCTTGCTGCCATTTTGTAGCCTTCGGGGTCTTTAAAGTCGCCAAATGGTCCGTCAATAGGGCGCAGGCCATAGGCTCTGCAGGCAACTGTCATCCGGCTAATAGCAAAATGCCATTGATCGCCAGGATAATCAGGATTTAAACCGCCGATGTTGGTTGTTCTGGCTCGGTTGCTGGCTGCGTAATCGGCCACACCGAAATGTAAGGATTCGAGACGTCCTGTGGCTCCATTGCGAGCTATCTCTTCAACATTGGCCATGCCTAAGGCGGTTTCAATCAAGGCTTCAATGCCGATTTTGTTTTTCAGTCCCTGTTGCATTTCCAACTGGTTAAGCATAGCTTCAACCATGTAAACATCAGCATAAACGCCGACTTTAGGAATTAAAACTGTATCCAGTTTGGCGCCACATTGTTCCACCAGATCCACTACGTCACGAACCATATATTGGGTGTCCAGGCCGTTGATGCGTACTGAGACAGTTACGCCGTGCCCTTTCCAGTCCAAGTCATTAATCGCTTCAATAATATTTTTTCTGGCTTGTAACTTATCATCTGGAGCGACGGCATCTTCAAGATCCAGAAAGATAAAATCAGCGCCACTCTTCATCGCTTTTTCAAACATTTCAGGGCTTGAGCCCGGAACGGCTAATTCACAGCGTTGAACTCGTTGAACTGACGCTGCATATAAGGTGTGGCTCATGGGTGCTTTCCTAATTTCATGGGAATAAATCAAGTCAAAGGTTGGATTACAGCTACTGCCTAACCCAACTTACAAGGATTAAGCCAAACATAAATTAACCGTACATTTTACTTTCAGGGGTCTCAAAGTCAATTTTTAAAGCGCCTTCCATAACGCACAATCGCGGTTTGAACAACTGTAGCCAAGGTGTTTTAACAGCTTAAGCCAAAATATGGCCTTGCTGATTTTTTATAGCTATGTCATTATTGCCGATTTTTTGGATGTTGGCTCTAATGTCCAAATTGCGTTTTTCAATCAACTACTCAAAGAGGCAATGCAATGGCTGGTCGTAACCACCTTTATATTCCAGGCCCTACCAATGTGCCTAATGAAATCTTGAATGCTATGCATATCAACATGGAAGATCATCGTTCTCCCGTGTTTCCAAAATTGTTGACGCCTCTTTTACAAGACCTGAAAAAAATCTTTAAAACCGAAACAGGACAAGCGTTTATCTTTCCTGCCACCGGCACCGCAGGTTGGGAAGTCGCGTTGACCAATACATTAAATCCTGGTGACAAGGTTTTAATTTATCGTTTTGGTCAATTTAGTCATTTATGGGCTGAAATGGCAAAACGTCTGGGCTTTGAAGTGGAAATTCATCAAGAAGTCTGGGGCAAAGGCATTCCTCTGGATAGAATTGAAGCCCGTTTAAAAGAAGACACCAACCACGAAATCAAAGCTGTTCTTGCCACGCATAACGAAACCGCGACCGGCGTTACCAGCGATATTGGCGGCGTGCGTAAAGCATTGAATGCGGCAAACCACCCGGCATTCTTATTTGTTGATGGGGTTAGTTCCATTGCCAGTCTTGATTTTCGCATGGATGAATGGGGCGTAGACGGAGCCATCAGCGGTTCACAAAAAGGCTTTATGATGCCTGCCGGTGGTGCTTTTCTGGCTTTTAGCCAAAAAGCCTTGGCAGCCGTTGAAACCTCGACTTACCCGCGTTGTTTTCTGGACCTAAAAGACCAGATGAACACCAATAAAGACGGTTACACACCTTATACTCCAGCATTGCCGATTTTGTATGGCTTGCGTAAAGCGTTAGATTTGTTGCTCGAAGAAGGTATGGACAATGTTAATGCGCGTCATCACCGTTTGGCCGAAGGCGTTCGTAAAGCCGTTGCCGCTTGGGGCTTAACTATTTGTGCGCAACCCGGTTTCGAGTCTGACACGGTGACTGCGATTATCGTGCCTGCCGACAAGGACGCCAAAGATGTAATTAGTACCGCTTTTAGCAAGTACGATATTTCTTTGGGTGCTGGTTTATCTGAATTGGCCGGTAAAGCTTTCCGTATCGGCCATGTTGGCGACATGAACGATGTTTCCATGTTGGGTGCTATTGCGGGCGTTGAAATGGCGATGCTGGACAATGGCTTTGACTTTAAGCCAGGCGTAGGCGTTGCTGCGGCGATTGAATACTATCGTTCAACAGCTAAGTAATAATTTATGGGGCGCTTGCAATGCGCCCCATTTACCTTAGCTTATGCATAAATTCTGACTATCCAATCAATAGATTAATCAGCAAGAAGATAGAATTATCACTCGTTTTACCTAGTGTTTTTGGTAATTGCACCTGCATTGATCTACCTCCTGCATTCATGCAGTCGTTCGTGTCTTCGTGTTGATATTTCTTTACCCAAGCTAATCGAGGAATCCCCATGAGCAAGCCTAAAGTCTTTGTTACCCGTCGCTGGCCCGCCTCAGTCGAGGCAAAACTTAAAGCCCTCTACGACGTCACGTTAAATACGGATGACCGACCGTTAACTGCCGACGAATTCAAATCAGCGCTTCAAAATTATGACGCTGTTTGCCCGACCGTTTGTGATAGTTTGCCTGCCGATGTCATCAATGTCGAAAACAAGCGTTGCAAAATTTTGGGCAATTTCGGTGTTGGCTACAATCATATCGACATTAAAGCAGCCAAAACACAAGGTTTAATCGTTACCAACACCCCTGGCGTATTGACGCACAGCACCGCCGATATTGCCATGACCTTATTATTGATGTCGGCTCGCCGCGGCGCAGAAGGCGATCGATTGGTTCGAGCCAGGCAATGGCAAGGCTGGTGCCCGACGCACATGTTGAGTAGCGATGTTACCGGTGCAACCTTGGGTTTGATTGGTTTTGGTCGCATTGCACAGGCCATGGCCAAAAAAGCCCATCATGGTTTTGGCATGAAAATCGTCTATTTCAAACCCAGTCCTGCCGATGAATATGTCACTGACGATCTAAGCGCTACCCGTTGCAACTCTATCGAAGAGTTATTGCAGATAGCAGATTATGTTTCTTTGCACTGCCCCGGTGGCGAAGCAACCCGTCATTTAATTAATGCTGACATGCTTAACCTAATGAAACCGTCAGCCCATTTAATTAATACGGCGCGAGGCGATGTGGTTGATAGTGATGCTTTGATTAATGCTTTAAAAAACAAGAGAATTGCGGGGGCAGGTC
>CAILCX010000182.1 GCA_903832775.1 uncultured Methylobacter sp.
AGATTACACAGCTAATATAACCAGCGGTCTCGCGGGTATGTCGGTAATTTTTACACCTAACACAACGGGAACCGTTACCAGTTGGACATGGGGACTACCCGGCTCCTATACACCGTCCATCACAAACACAACAGCACAAGCCGTTAACGCAACCTATCCGACTGCGGGGTCATATTCCGTTAGTTTAACGGCGACCGGACCCAGCGGAAGCGTAACCAAAACTTATCCGAATCTAATTACCGTGGCGGCACAGACAGCCGCTCCCGCAACAACAACACCTCCTGTAGTAGCTCTACCTCCTACGCAACCAGTTTCCGTAACCAGCTTGGTTGGATTAGTTGCAGCCTATGGATTTGAGGAGGTAAGTGGTACTGCTGTTGCAGATGCCTCGGGTATGGCCAACCACGGTACGATTAGTAATGCCGTGAGGATTGCTACCGGCCATAGTGGTAAAGCACTCCAATTTAATGGCACAAATGCATGGGCTACAGTCAATGACAGCGCTACTCTGGATCTTTCAACAGGTATGACCCTTGAGGCTTGGGTATATCCAAATTCCCTAAGCAGCAAGTCGGTAATCATTAAAGAACAACCGGGAGATTTAGCTTATGGGCTTTATGCAAATGAGAATGTAAGTTTACCAATTTCATATATCAAAACCCAAAATTACAATACCGCCCAAGGTAAAAATCCACTACCATTAAATCAGTGGTCACATGTTGTAACGACTTATAATGGGCAATACCAGCAACTTTACATAAATGGCGTTATGATTGCCCAAAGTCCTCTGGGAAGCCTAATCCCACAAACCACTGGTGTATTGCGAATAGGTGGGAATAGTATTTGGGGTGAATATTTCAATGGCTATATTGATGAAGTTCGTATATACAATCGTGCCTTGACTCTAGCAGAGGTTAGTTATAATTTAGCAACTGCAATTAGTATTTCAAATCCACCAGTGTTTGTCATGGGAGACAAAACACAAGAACCCTGGGTAGACATTAAAGCTCAAGGCATTGCACAAGCATACCAGGTAACGCCCCCAAAGACCGCTATAGTAAACACTGTGCAGGTTTATCTGGATGCCAGTTCAACTGCAACAGAAATTGTTGCAGGTATCTATAAAGATAGTAACAATCACCCCGGAACACTTATTGCTCAAGGCAAGTTGAGCGCACTTAAGTCTGGTACCTGGAACTCGGTACCGATTCCCATAGCCGCAGTAACCGCTAACCAACATTACTGGATTGCCATACTCGGATCAAAAGGGCAAATTGGATTTCTTGACCGGATAGGATCGGGAACAAGTTTGGTTGAAACAAGTGCTTCCTCTAAATTGACTACATTGCCAAGTACCTGGACTCGGTCGGCACAAAAAGCCAATTCGGACATGTCTGTCTTTGGGCTTGGGTATTGACAGATTCATTGACTGCTTAATCGTTCATATAAACGGTGCTGGCCTCGCAATTAGCTAGGCCAGTTTTAGCGAGTAGCAATCACTTGGAGTAACTCCAATAAGAACAGAATATAGTTTCTGGCTCTGGCGAAATAGGTTTACCAAAACAAACTTGTAATAACACCTATCTATTCGTCTTAACTTAAATGTTGAGTGTATTTTTGGTCTGCAAGACTATTTTTTGAGGTTTATTATCATGAACATAAGTAAAAACAAATTAATTGTATATTATCTACTGATTCCGATTTTTTTAGTATTGTCTGCCAGTATGTGGTCCCTCGCAAATGCTACTGAATATTATGTAAGAAAGGACGGCAATGACACGAATTGCAACGGTTCTGTAAATGCACCATCAAGTTCGACACCTAGTTGTGCTTTTTTGACAGTGGCGAAATCTGCAATTGCCGCGAAAACAGGAGACATCGTTTCTATTCAAGCAGGCACCTATAATGAGTCTATTAATTTTGGCAACTCAGGCACATCTAGCTCACCTATTACCTTTACTGGAATAGGATCTCCGGTTATTGCTGGAAATATAAAAACAATGGGGAGTTATATAACCATACAAAACTTGACAATTTCACCGCCTTCCGCTGGTAGTCCAAATTATGCAGTCTACCTGTATGGGACTTATACAATATTTAACAATATTATTATTACTAATTATGGTGCTACTGCCGGAGATCAGGCAACCGCCTTTGGTTTTGATTCAGGGAGTTCATATAATACACTGCAAAATTCAAGCATTATAAATTTGAATGATATTGATGCGTTTCATGTTTTTGGTCATGATCAAAAAATCCTGCACAATATTGTGAATAACATTAATACAGTAAACTATGCTTTAAACCATACGGATTTTATTCAAAGCTGGGGATGGGCTGGTTCTTATGCCTATAACATTTTGGTAGATAGCAATATCATCAGTAATGGAACAAATCAAATTGGCAACCTATCAAATGACAGCAATACCAATGGATTGCATGATTGGACATTCAGCAATAATATTTTTGCTAACGTAACTGGTGCGCTTTTTGCGGGCATACCTAAAACGTATTTTTACAATAACCTTTTTTATCAATGCGGCAAAGATCAAGGATACGCTATTAGCATTTATGAAGGTGGGCCATATAGCTCAAATGGAACTATTATAATAAACAATGCTTTTGTTAATAATGGTGGCGGTATTGGTAGTAGGGCTTGGATATACAATAGTAATGCTCCATCAGTTATTACTATATCAAACAACTACTACGCAGGTCCAAATAACGCAGCAATAACATCCGGCACTGGTCAAATATACGGAACAAATTATATAAACGGAGGTAATCCAGCGTTTATAAATGCTGCTACTCTTAATTTTAATATCCAATCAGGAAGTGTTCTTACCGGCGTCGGCAGAGATCTGTCTTCCTTATTTACAAATGACGCCGCAGGAAACACCCGTAAGGTGCCGTGGAGTATTGGTCCATATCAATATCCCGCAAATTTAACACTTAATCCGCCAACAAATCTGATCATGCAGTAAGTTGAACACTTTCGCTTTATAGGCGCCAACATTTCCAACCCCAAATATAAACAGGATGGGCTAAATGTCATTTAGCCCATCAACCAGCCAAAATAAGCCTATTACATCAATTCCGTGCCAGGATTTTTAAATGGTAGACCTAAATTCCTGAATTAGTTACTTTGCGTACTCGACGCCTTCAATGCCAAAATTCAAGATTGAGTTTATAATACTCATCTGTCTTCATGTAGGAATTTAGAACATCGGGGAGTCGCGATTTTTGCGAAAGCTTTTATGGAATCCATTATTAAGACTTCAAAATCATGAAACGATTGGGGTCATATCTAGTTGATACAATCCTGAAGCAGATGCTCAAGCTTGTAGCAAGAAACGATAAAGCTTGGACTTTGCATTAATTATATTCCTTAAAAAGTGGTTGATTTTGTCTATCGTATGACCATCTTTTTGGCCACAAAAGTAATGCTTGAAGCAGTTAAGTATCCGGGCAAATTGGTTGTAAGCAAAGCTAATGAAGACGATAAGGTGAAGTTATCGTAATGTAATTCCAGAGTGTAAAGATTACTCATTCTAAGCCACTTTTTTATCATTGCTTTATTTGTCATATTCAAGGATGTTTTTTTAAAGCCATCGTTCAAATATGCCCACTTATTTTTATTGGCAAACAATCTCCCACCTATCATACGACTGATGTTTAAATTTGGAACGCAGCCCACAATAACACCATCTACGCAAAGAAAATCCCGTAGTTTTATAAGAATTTCAACGGGATTAGATAAATGTTGAAGAATATCTGGGACAATAATGGCTTCGAACTTTCTCTCGCCAAGCATTTCGAAGGCTTGTTTAAAATCAGGTGGCAAAATACTGATACCCCGTTCCTCTGCAAGTTTGCCGATAACCGAATCAAGAGGTATCGCCATTACTCCTTTTCCATTTTCTTGTAAATAGGCTTCCATCACCCCCCAACCACAACCCACCGAGAGAATGTTTTGAGCACTATCTGGTATCATCCGAACAATTTCATTTCTACAAGGCTCATAGTATTTTTTATCCCATACAGGTGTAACAAGGGATTTTTCTGTGATAAACAGTTCTCTATCAGATCGTTTTTTCTCTAAAACTTGTTGCAGAGCTTTAATTTGCAACTTATACCCATCTTCATTTAAGCCAGCACAATTATTTGTAATCAATCCATTAAAATTTAAGTACGCATTAGATAAATGATGTAGTTCAAACCCATGTAAATGCGATATACATATGACTTTTGTAAAGCCACATTGCGTATAGGGGTCATTACCAGCAGTGCAAATTAAATCATATCTTCCACTGTGTGGCGGCACTAAGAACCCCCCAGATATAATTGCTTTTCGCAATTGTCCTTGGGTCAACATGTAGCAAGCCGAATGGTCATTAGACAACTTCGCAAAAATGTATTGCCCGGACTGACTAACGGAGCCCGGAATCCAATGGTATTGACCATGAATATCAGTGTAGTTTTTCTCTCCATTAGGATTAAGCTCATACCTTATAAATCCTGGCAATATATCTTCTCCTAAGATTTCAGTTGCCCCTAAGAACGCCAGTATATTTTCCTGGCGTATCAGCGTATCATCTTCGCTATATATGAAAACATCATAATTATCAACCATCTCAGCAAAAAGACTTTTGTGAATAAATGGAAGCGACCATGGATCTTTAGAGGGCAGTCCTACAAGTACAGTAACATCTTTTCCAAAATCTTTGGGTGCCTCAGATAAAACAAAGATATCTACCTCAAAAGACATCGAACGATACTCCTGAATCAGTTTTTTTAAGTACTCAACGTTTTTCATCCCATAATTTGCGATCGCAACAATGACCTTCATGTTTCTACCTGCTTAAATTTAATGTATTACCCGATTTAGATCGTTACTTGTGGTCAAATTTGCATAAAGAAATTATTCCACACCAGCCAAACCACTTCGTCTTCCCTACAGTAGAAATCTTGTAAGTTTATACAAGACCTTAAGTCTACCTATTTGCAATCTAGCCCAGTTGAGGTACTTAGTTCGCTATACTGATTCCGGTAAATCATTACATGAAAACCATTGAGACTCTTATAGTCAAAAATAACATTGAGCCAGAAAAACTCTTCAAAGACATAATGATGTAAGGGTCTTGCATAAATAACTGTTATTGGCCTTACCTTCACATCAAGAGTTGCTTGTATATTATTGAGCACCATTCTTAATGTTTGCTCACCAAAAGGATTAAACATAAAAATAACGGTTCCTTCACTAATATCTTCAAGAGCGGCATCAATATTGTGAATTTCTATAACTGCTTGCTTTCCACTTAAGCTTAATCCACTATTTTTCTCTGCTTCACATAATAAGGACTCACTCTCAACTCCTACCACCTTGCGGACATGTTTTCTTGCAAAATCACAAACGGCCCTGCCTCGACCGCAACCAAGGAAAAAACAATATCTGAATGCACGAGACGAACTAGCGAATTGCTTTAAGTATAGTAATATGGGAATTAGGCTCAAAGTCGAAAGCATCTTTGTTAATTCCTCTGACATCAGAAAAATAATTCCTCTGACATCAGAAAAATAAAGAGGTGCCCCGGTTTTGACATTCATGCACTGCTCACCAATTATTGATTCGATTCTCCTTGCAATGGCAAGTCCCCCTTTAAGTATCTTAAATTTTTTTAGTCTGCTTGAAACATTCATTTTATTCACCTCTACAGCATTGTCACTTTCAGTCAATAATCCCACCTACCTAATTGTTAGACATAAAGCAAAACTAAACCTTCTGTTTAGCTGAATGGTATTCGATCTTTATCGCTGGACTTTGTACTAGATAGAATCTCGGGAGTTGGTTTTGCCTTTGATGCTAGACCTGCCCGCCAAATTCTTTTTACCTTTTCTGTGATTTTTAGCCAGGTACTAAGTCTCTTCCCTGTTCGGTTAATAACCCGTTCTAGAATGCTAATTAAATTTATGCTGTACCCTTTTAGGGTTGGAGCGTAAATATCAACATCTTGCTCCATTAAACATTGATCGCCAAATCGTTCTTTGTACTTTGCTCCTCCGAGCCCATAATCAATTTCCTTGATGCCATGTACCAACAGATCCTCAACCATCTTCAGGAAAAGAATAGTCCCAACCTCATACTTTCGGTACGATGGATCAAACCCAGTCCATATCAAATGCATTACATCCCCTACTCTTTCGCCAGCCCAAAATGCAATCGGAATATCCTCGACTAAAACCACATAAGCCCTTAACCATCCTTTCCGAGTAGCTAAATCCAATCGTTCCCTGTTTTCTAAGTTGTCGAAAAATCCTGAATCCAATCCTCTTTGATAAGTCGTTTTAGCAATCATCTCAGCCGACCTGCAAAACGCATCTACCTCATGTGATTTTGTAAATATTTGGTAACTCACTTTGCCCTTATATTGATTTTCGAAAACTTTAGTTATTCGTCGAAACTCGTGCCTTCGCTTTTTTGATTTTTTCATAAGGAAAGCTTCAAAATTATTTGGCAAACTGGTTATCCAGTGTTCACCAATTATACAAAAGCAATTTCGCTGAAATTCGTGAAAATAACGCTTAGTATAATCATGTAAAATACTATCAATAGGGAGACTACAAAGCCTTACTCGATTAACCTCTCCTTTCCGCAAAGCTTTTGCTATTTCTTCAACCATTTCCTTTGTAATGCGCTCGGACCACTCACCTAAATATCCGTCACGTACAAATACAATCTGGGTCAACGGTAATTTAAATAGAGTAAAATACCCTATTCTGACATTCATCAATGTTTTCTCGACACGACCAACCATCAGTGCAACCAGTTCATCATTATAATAAGCTGCTAAAATATAGGGCCGATGTATCTCCGGTCTTACAGATGCTAGCATCAATACGAAATCCATGTCCGCCTCGGAGTTGTAATTTAACCGGCTCCAGAAATGGCGTAATCTATTAATTTCGACAGCAGAACATGCTACTTTCACCGTAATTTCAGGTTGATTCATTTCATAATTCCAAATGGTTGATAAAAACTGCTGTGTATCTTTGTTTATTGTTATATTGTTCGCTACAGTTAGTGCTTTCTTTGGACAAGGGATGAATTACAACCTTTTCTTAATACTGCGGCATCGTTTCTCTAATAATCTCGAGTTAAAGATGAATTGAGACTTTACTGCGAATACGTTTACTAGTCATCATTGATTACCACCGAGCGAGTTCGTCGTAATGAAGATCCTTGTTGTCTTAACCCGGCAAATCGAGAAGGTGAATACGGGACTGTTTTTAGTAAGGAGTACTGCCAAATCTTTGTCGCCCCAGAAAACTGGAAGTCACCAACAGGATTCATTAAGGAGGAAGAATTCCCCATACAACAAATAGAAGCCAGGAGCCAATACCAGACAAGAATAGTCTGGTCAAAATAGTTGGTGGTCATAAATGCTATGCAATGCGTAAAAAGAGTTACTCCTATCATCCAGACAAAAAATTCGTCAGGCGAATTCGGGATAACAGCGCGCAGTCGCCGACCAATACCTTTAAAGCAACTAACAATCAGAGCAAGAAACAATCCTAATTTTAAAAATCCACCTTTAACACCTTCCATTATAAAGTGGTTGGTTATATCCATCATATTAGGATCCGCAGCTATAACCTCTCCCCCTGGCCCCCAATGAGCGGTGTACGTTGTTCCAAACAGCCACCATTCATCAAGGTGCGCGACTGCTTGGTCTATAACATAGGCTCGGTGCCATCCGCCGCCGCCTATAACATTACTTAACTTAGCGAACAGATACCATACCGGTGCCTTCATCACTATCGCTAAAACAATAATTGTAAAGAATGCCCCCCACCTTACTAAGCGCATGTGTTTTCTCCATCGCCATAAAGCCAGACCACCCATACCGACTAATAGCGCCATAAAACCTCCGCTTGAATGCGCGCAGATTACAATAGTTAACGCAGAAATTATTGCACTAAAAGACAATAGGTAATGTTCGCGACGATAATACAAAAGCGCCACAAAAAGCGGAAATTGCGTTCCCCCATAAACACCAGCCAAATTAGAGTGCCGAAAAGCTCCTTGACAACGCACAGCCGTGTCCCCTGCTCGCATGGCTACAGTCTCTGGAACTCCGCCAAAAACAAACAACGGGTTATGTGCTGTCATTTTCTCCAAAAGCATTAAAATAGCTATCGGGAAACTGATGAAAGCTAAAGTGCGCACGGTGGTTACAACATCCTTAAAATCAACTATGACACATCGAGCAAAAAAATAGCAACCGATAGCGTTATAAGCTTCGCCAGACCTATTTACTAGTAAATCCATAGATGGTTTCGATAGACTTCCAAACACGATTGAGACGATAACCCACCCAATGAATAACTTGTCCATGCCTGTCAATTTCAGTTGCCCCAACTCCCCTCGAACAATAACACGCAGCATCCCGGTTAGGAGGATTATACGAAATAGATAAAAATGAAGCCCGGCGAATATAATTTGTTGCCCCATAGACATAAATCCAATTAGAATAAAAATTGGGCAAAAACAAAGCCGCCTAGGCAAAAACCAAGCTAAACCAACCAGAATAAGTAATAATCCGATTGCTAAGGGATTAAGGCTTGATACCTCCTCCTGTATTTGATTTCCCATCCTCTAATAATCCTTACCTAATATATTATTAAGATTAGTTTGGTTAACAAAGTCAGCACCATAGAGTTAAATTCCTAACGCTTTATTGATTTAGGGCATTTTCATAATGTAATCAAATTGTCCAGCGTACTCCAAAAAAGGCTTAGCTTCATAACTGTCCAAAACTGAAAGGCCACATCGATCTGCGCAACTTCAACATTTGATCTTTTTTTAGAAACCGAACTTTCTCAATTGGAAGAACTGGTTTGCGCCTAGTGATATTCCACCAGAGATAACCACCGAAGCGGACAAAACTGCCCAACAAGAACGGAGAGTTCATAATTCGGCGGCCGCATTTGAATAATTCAAAAACAGGATGCGAGCCAAAAGAAGCATCCATCAACCCCTCCCGAAACTTCCCCCTCCATACCCCCTCGGCACTTGAGGTAGGACGGTAATGAAAAATATGCAGATCAGGACGAGTCAACACCTTCCAGCCAGACATTTTCGCATCAAGCTGGGCAAGCCAGTCAGAACCGCCGTATGGCAATGGAGTATAACCGCCAATTTGCTCGAAGCAGGCACGTCGGAACATGGTACTTCCTGCTGTTGAATCTTCTGAGTTACTTGATCTACACTCCCATACTCCCTGAGGACGCTCATAAACAAAGCCACTGCACATGCCAAGCCGAGAATTAAGATGGAATTCACCCATGATTGACTCATAATAGTCAGCTTGCTTAGGAGCTTGATCCGCATCTTGTATACCCACAAACTTAAAGTCCAGTCCCTTGACGATTTCATAGGCTGCTTGTAGCGCTTTGTATTGAGACCCAAAGTTTCGCCCACCTCGAGAACCTGCTGAATGGATTTGAATAAAAGGATGATCCGCTGCAAATCCTTCAATGATCTTGGCTGTATGGTCACTCGAACCATCATCCATAATCAACCATGCTAAGGGTAATACAGTTTGACGCAATACTAACTGGATGACTTCTGCAATGCAGTCTTCCTCGTCCTTGGCTGCAGTAAGTAGCACATATTGGCTGTTCATAGATTACCTTCCTGTTCATAGTTAAATAGATATTATTTTTTCTTTTTATCAATAGTCATCTCTAACACAATATTTATCTATTGCGATGCTCTCTCATTTACTTATCTCTTACAGAAAAGTGAAATAAAAGACACTTGGTGATTAGACTTTTTCTGGATCTAGCACAATCGATTCTGATAAAGGAATTTCGTTTTTAACAATCCTGGATAACAGTATCCATTTCAAGCATGCCAAACTCCTCTTAACTTTATATCTTCCACCAGATTCTGCAGGGTTAAGCAAAACTACAAACGAATAACCTATTACGCGTAGCAGCATGTGTAAGAACGAAATCAATAAATAACATGCCACCGTGAAAACCGAGTGGTGTTTTATCCAATAGTGCAGGTCGGCCTTGTTTCGCTCAATATAAAATCGTACTGGCGCATTCGAGGAACTGCCTCCGCCATAATGAATAGCCTCGGCTGAGGGCACAAAAACCACCTTCCATCCTTTGGTCCAGAATCGTTTGCACCAATCCATGTCTTCGCCATATATGAAGAAGGTCTCATCAAGCAATCCCACTTCATTCAGTGCTTGCCTGCGAACCAGCCAAAAACATCCAGTTAAAATATCTACCTCACACAATGAATTTTGTGGCCAATATCGGAGCGTATACCCTGTGAACAGTTTGGATTTTATGAATATACTGTCTAGAGCAAGTGCACGACAAAACATATTCCAGACACTCGGAAATCCCCGGCATGACCTTTGTAACAATCCATCACCACCCAATATCCGAGGACCAACAATTCCAGCTTCCAGGTGATCTTCGCAGTATCCCACCAGTCTTGTGATGCAATCAGGCAACACTTTAACGTCTGAATTGACGAAGCAGAGATAGTCGCCGGTGCTGGCCGACACACCGATATTATTGGCCTTGGAGAAGCCCAGATTATCGGCATTGCGGATCAGATGCACATCAGGATATTCAGACTCAACGCATTCCGGTGAGCCATCGGTTGATGCGTTGTCCACTACGATAATCTCCATCGGATAGCGGCATGTTTCAACGGTCAGTGATGCCAGACATTGTTTCAGATAATCCCTCGCATTCCAACTGACGATAATGACTGAAATGGTCGGTTGTATGGGTTTTAGATTCATATTATTCCCCTTTTTTTAAAAAATGGCGAAACACCGAGCGCAACTTTTTATAAGCCAGCTGACAAGGGTGCAACCAGTCATAGCAGCCCTCAAGCTTTATTTGGAGCAATGACAAATCGTCCTTGTCGTTGATTGGCAAGCGTCTAAGGAACATGATGTTATCACCGACTCGGGCAAGCCCAATGGCGGTTGTCACTCCGGCCGTGTATCCCGTTTCAGTCATTAGAGTGCCAAGATTCCTGGTAAAATCGATATCCTCTTCCGGAAAACCATAGGGGTATGAAAACAATGAGACCGGCGCGCCGATCAGGTCTTCAATGGCGGCTTTGGAACCCGTCAGCTCATTAATGATTTCATCCTTTGACAGTGTCCTGAGTTGGGGATGATTAACGGTATGTGAACCGAACTCAATGCCTTTTCCAGCAAGTTCTTTTATTTCACCCGCGCTAAGGCATTGCCTCCCGGTGACAAAGGTCTTGCCGATTAAGGCGCTGGTCAAAAAGACCGTCGCCTTAAAACCATATCGCTCCAGTATTGGAAAAGCGGCACTGTAAAAATCCTCGAAGCCGTCATCAAAGGTAATCACAACCGGACGTCGCAAGGGGTCGCCATTAGGCTCGCCGTGCAATAAGCTGACCGCCTCGGAAAGTGTCAATGCACGGTATCCAGATTGACTCAAATACGCCATCTGCATGGCGAAGGTTTCCGGTGTCGTTACGGTACGGTAATAGGGGTGAAGATGGTCGTCAGTATCCCCCGCTATGCTGTGATACATCAGAATAGGGATTTTAAGTCCGTTGCTCCGAGACCATCCTTTAAAGAGACCAAACAGATATTGGCTGAGTACCCGATCTACGCGCATTTGCCGATTGCTCCTTTGTGCTGGCAATTCACAAGTTCGTTGACTATGGCCATATATTCCCCGCTTTTCCAACCCCAACTATTTTCCCTAGCATATTCAAACGCCCGGGCAGCGAGCTGGCTATTTTGTTCTCGGTGATGGTACGCATCAACCATTACCCGCGCCAGATCTTTGACGTCGCCGGACTTGAAGAACCTCAACTGGAACTCATTAAAATAGTATTTATCTATTCGGGTGTCAGCGACCACCAGTGGCACGCCGAGCGCCATAAACTCAAGTATCTTAGTACTGAACGCGTCGCCGCCAAACAAGTCGTTTCTTTTGGGCACTATGCCAAGGTCTGCGTTCGCCATCACCGAAGCGATTTCCCGCAGAGGCACAGGAGAACTTATGAACACCTTGCTACTTAGTTGCAGTGCTTCAACCAGTTTATACAATTCTGGTTTTGCGCTGCCTTCGCCGACAATGTGCAACTCGAGACCTGGCGCGTCTTTTAACGCCAAAGCGACGGCGTTAACCGCTATATCCAAACCCTGATGCCAATTTAGTGTGCCTGGATACATGATGATGAACTTGCCGTCGTCGTTTCTGGTTCTGAGGTCGGGATGAAATATTGAAAGGTCTGGGTAGTTAATGAACGAAGAGCACTTGTCCCGAGTTGTCGAACGCGCAGTTATCTTGTCGAGCCAAAGATCATTAGCAATGATGACATGATCGGCGAAAGAAGCTGACAGCCGTTCTACAATCTTAAGCGCTGAAAACACCAGAGAGTCCTCTTGCACCTTGAATTTTGCCGCGTAAAATTCCGGGACGATATCGTGGATATCAAGAATGATCTTTGCCCCTTTTACCTTGGGAATTAAAGCCGCAAAAACCTCGAAGTCAGGGACTGAGTGCACATGGATTAGGTCATAGGGTTCTTTAAGGTGTCTGCGGGTAACTTCGAACATAGAAAGAACAAAGAACTTAATAACACGAGAGAGGTAGCTGAACTTTCCACTTTCATTCTTAACTCTCTGCTGAATTCGCAAAACATTAACCCCGTTAATGATTTCTTCTTCTGGTTGCCCCCCCCTATTGAGAACAATTGCCTCAACCAACCAACCATGCTGTACCAGTGTCTCGGCATATCGCATCACCCTTCCGTCGCTCTCATAAAAGGTATATGCCAACATACAGGCTTTTAATGGTCG
>CAILCX010000183.1 GCA_903832775.1 uncultured Methylobacter sp.
ACCTAATCTTTATTTATCAAAACCCGTTGCTTATGACTCATCAACAGTACAAAGAAAATGTGATTCAGATGGCTTGGCTAGTTGCAAAGGCTCTCTTGACCGCTTACTGTCAGGAGTCACTGGTAATTTGGAAGAAAAAGGTAATTCAGAAATAGCCAATGTATATGAAAAATCAGCTAAAGCCTTGGCGGATAATTTCGATAGTTTTGCTAAACACAACAAGGAGGTATTTTATAAAAATATTGCAGTCATTTTTGCCAATGAACCCGGTCAATCCAAATCCAGGCGTATGTTTAACTATAACAAAAGTTTTTGTGGCAACGAACCTTGTTCAGTTGAAATTCCGTTTGGCAATGGTCGTTTCCTGACTATTCAATAATTATTTGTTGTCGTATTTAAATAATGCCAGCCAAGTATGAATTTTACTAATCAACTGATTGGCTGGTGCCTGATTTTAGCGAGTATTTTACTTACCCTGTGGAGAAGAAAAAGGTCGTTTGATAACCCTCGCTACCCTAGTTACTGGAAGCATCTAACTGCAAAAATAGTCGATGGTTTTTGTCGATTTCTGGGGTTGATATTGCTGGTTGGTGGTGTGTTGGTTGTGGCTAGTGAGTTTAAGGATACCTGGGGGGCTTTTGTGTTGTTGCCGGTGTGTGGTTTTATGCTATTTCTTTTTCTTGGTATCGCATAAGTTCATTATATTTATAAAGAATATGGTCAAGAATTTAAATGCCATTCATCCTAACTGTTTTCCGGCAATCTTTGCCGGAACGACGACTTTAGGGGTTTGTTAATAGTGCAACCTTACTTGCCATGGCTGACTTCATAAAGCGTACCGGAGGCATATTTATGTAAAATACTGGTGATAAATATTTGATAGGGAATGCCTTGCTGTAGGGCTGCCTTTTGAATGGCAGTTAGATCGCTCTCTGATACTTTTATATTAACGCGCTTGTTAAGTTGGAGGGACTGGTTGGCAGTCACTTCGATAAACTGTTTTCGCTCAGGCGTCATAATCGATTGAAACTCGCCCGTTTCAAAGGCTTCCAGCAGGTCTTGTTCTTCTGGGTCCAGGATAAGTGTTTTCATAATTTGGCTCCAAGATAATGTTTGGTTGCTTTTCGACTGGGAATAATAGTCTTCAGGAAAATGTCAGTTTCGGATTCCACATAAGGGACTAAATAAACGTAAGCTTCAATAGCAACCACAAATAGCCGTTGATGTGCATAGCTTTCGGTATTTGGATGTACCATGTCATCCAGCAAACCACCCGATTGAATACTGAAAACAACCATTTCAAAAGAAATGCCTCGCTCTTCAATGAGCTTTCGATTTTTCTCCGGGCTCCAATACATCGGTTTTGTGGTCATTTGCAATTAACGGTGCCTTATTGAATTGATGCGTTTGTCTATGTGGGCTTGGCTAAATCAATTTGATTGTATAACGAAACAATATTCGCCGTAATACTTTTTGTAGATTATAAAACCCACCAAACGACACTACCTGTCATCTCGCAAAGGCATAATGCTGGCAAACATAGATTACTAAGGAATAAAGAATGACTAATAATCATCATGACACATTGGTATACCGCTTAGCGCAAATGCTGGTAAAGTTAAATCAGGGTGAAAAACTAGAGCCCCATGCCTTAGCTGAGGAATTTGGGGTAAACCTTAGAACCATTCAACGCGACCTTAATGAGCGTTTTGCCTATCTTCCCTTGGAAAAGATTGAGGGTCGCTATCAACTTGATCCGACGTTTCTGGGTAAAATCAGCATTAAAGATATTCATCGTTTTGCCAGTTTGGCGGGCGTGAAGGGATTGTTTCCCTCCTTGGCTAATGATTTCTTACGGGATATTTTTGATTCCCGCGTGCAATCCGCTTTATTGGTTAAAGGGCACAATTATGAAAACATTGGCGACAAAGGGGCATTATTCAAAGACCTGGAAAAAGCCATTATTGCGCATCGTCATGTGTCATTCAGTTATCAGAAAGCAGAGGGCTTAAAGACTTATCAAGCCGTTGCCCCCTACAAACTGGTTAAT
>CAILCX010000184.1 GCA_903832775.1 uncultured Methylobacter sp.
AGCAGAAGCATTACCAGCAGCCAGTACTAACGATACTGCTGCAGCTAATTTAGTTAAATTTTTCATAAAATCACCTTTAAAACACAAAAATTAGGAGGGTAGAGAGTTTTCCGAGAAACAATTCTATGATCTCATTTAATTTAAAGCACATCCCATGCCAAAAATTAAATAACTGTTTTATATGGTTTATTTACATGTTTCTTGTTTTAATCTGTTTATGTAACAACAGTCACTGTTGATTGGCTGTTGCTTAGCCAGCAGTTTGTTTAGGTCAATACCGAGAGGTAGGTCACAAATATTGAGTAATGTTTGGAGATTTTTTACTTCATTGGAGAATGTTTTTTGCGGGTTAAAACTAAATATTATCTTGCATGTGTTTTATTACTGGATGGGCAGGGAATATTAAACCTGGAAAACGCAGTTAAAAATGGGTAGGACCCAGCCATGCCCGCGATTAAAAGGACCGCGGGACGGACCGCTTCTACAAAATGTCTCATCCAGACGGTTAGTAAAAAACTGTGGGAAGGTAAAAAAATGCCCTTTAAATTGTTTTTGGCTAACAAAAATAGTTGAGTTGAGGAGACTTTTCCTTGTTGTCATGGCTTGGCAAGTCATGGCATGTTGAGGTGTTTGGAGGGGCAAAAAATAGTTATTCTCCACTCTCCAATCCTCATGGCAACAGCTGAAGCTGCTGCACTCCCGTTTCCAAAAGGATGACAAAACACAAATTGCTTAGGTCACCAAGAGTGACTCTGCGGTTTCTGTCTCCGCCTCATCATTGTCATTGGCCAGTTTTCTTCTGGTTTGTGGCAGCATGCCATACAGGCTCAATTTATGGCGGAGTACGTTTCGACTGATGTCCAGCAACCGCGCGGTTTGAACCTGGTTTTTCTCACAGTAATCAAAGGAGCTGCGTATAACCGACTCTTCTATCAGCTCAAATAACTTGGGCGGTGCCTGCTCGCAGAGTAGTTGCAGGGCGGTTTCCAAAGAGGACGTAGAAATTGAGGAAGTATGCTCTTCGATTCTAATGCCCGACAATTTGAAATCTTCAGGGCGTAAACTATTACCGGGGCAAACCAGCAAAGCGCGATGAATTGCATTTTCAAGTTCGCGGATATTGCCGGGCCAGTCATAAGCCAATAAAACCTGCTCGGTAGCAGGAGACAAATGGGCTTCACTATACCCCAAACGGTCACCGTAAATTTTCAGGAAATGCCTGGCCAGAGGCATTATGTCGCCGGGTCTTTCACGTAGCGGACTGAGCTGAATGGTCGCCACGTTAAAACGGTAATACAAGTCGGCACGAAAGTGCGAGGCGGCAACGGCTTCTTCAAGATTGACATTGGTCGCGGCAATAATTCTGACGTCTATGGGAACAGGGGTTCTTGAGCCGACTTTTACGACTTCCTGTTCCTGTAAAACACGCAGCAATTTGACTTGTAAGCCCAGCGGCAAATCACCGACCTCATCAAGAAATAAACTGCCTTTATTGGCGGTTTCAAACCAGCCATCTTTGCTGGCGTAAGCGCCGGTGAACGAACCTTTCTCATGGCCGAACAATTCGCTTTCAATGAGATTTTCACTGAGCGCGGCGCAGTTTAAGGCGCCAAATACTTTTGTGCTTCGGTTACTCAGGGCATGAATATGTCGGGCAACCAGTTCTTTACCGGTACCGGTTTCCCCGATGATCAGGACGGTAGCATCGCTGGGCGCAATACGTTCGATCTGTTCCAGCAAACGGCGTGAAACCGGATCTTCAAAAACCAGCGCCGTGGCCCTGACCGAAAGCGACAAGGACCGGGATTGCAATTCATCGAAAGCCAGCAGTGTCGCATGAGAAGGTTCAGAACTGCTGACAATGGTATGACTGTCTCTATTTGTGTCCATAATATGTAATAGTTTGTTTTGTAATAGTAGATAGAACCTTTTCAGGTCCACCCTATACGTCTAAATTAATCTGATTTTTCTGAAAATGATTACAGCAAATGCTGGTAGTGACAAAAAAAACCAGTAAGTCTTTTTACAAACTTACTGGCTTCCGGTTATCCGGTTAGCATCAATCATATTTTAAAAAAGCATAATTCATTTGGACATTTAACAAAAACAACATTTTTAGATATGCATATCTAATTATAAGATATTAAGTTCGCCAAAATATTTAGGTGTCATAAAAAACAGCAGCACAGACGGAAATAAGTAAAATAACGCCTGCTTTATAACGAAACAATGCCAGCGCAAAGTAGTTGTTCCGATAAGGGCTGCAATATTATCGAAACGCCTGTCGAAACCTACCGGCCAGAACGCAGGGTAAGCAAGCAATATGGCGAGCTTGAGAATAAATGAGCCGCCTGCCAGAATAAACAGGACGCTGGAAAAAAGTGAAATAGGTTATAACGATCGCTGTAACCACTTCAGCCATCAGCGCAGCTTCGGAACCAAACGGTTATTGGCTCCAGCTGCTATCAGGAGCTTGCCAAAGCAAAGTGACATCTCTGCCGTTGGCAATGCTTGGCTTTCCTACTGGTAAAGTACTTATCCTGTTAAATGTTTTTTATGCTGAGCTATATAGTCGTATAACCGAATGATTATGGTGCACAATTAATGACAAGATCATCACAATACTGACCGATCTCTTTGTCTCTGGACATATAGACAGCGGTATAGCGTCGCAATTCAGGTTTGTTTAGTTCAAGCAGTGGGCGATTATCCAGAAAGGGCGAAAAGGTTGCGCGGGCAAGTAGCGCCCAATTGGCATCATTTGATCGTTGACAGTAAATATTAATGCCGTCGCTTTTGTATTTGGTGAAACTTAAAATGACAACCCCGCCGGTTTGATCAATACCCGTCAGATCAGGACTGGACGTGGCAAGGTCAAAAGTGTTTTCTGGCCCTTCTATGTTAAGAAAAGCCCCCCGTGCCTCGGTATAATCGGGATGCGCTTTGATTCGTCGTACTCCGGCGCGTACCAACATTATGGCCTGATGTTGGCAATCGTTTTTTTCAGCGGTTGCCTGTTTGGCTATGGCTGTCGCTTTGCTGGCATTGACCACTTTTTCATGAAACTGAGTGCTCACAGCGATTAGCGCTTTTATATCGGACTCTGGTAAACCATAATCAGGTGTTAAATTGGAAATAAGATGATCTAGCCAAACCAGAAAATCATGGTCTCCATTGGGAATAAAATTAGACTTGGGCATAATGAACTCCTTGAGCGGACTTAAGTTGGGATGGATGTAAAGCTTGTTAGGCCTGTTTTTAAAATGAAACGGTAACTGCTGTTTACTGATGGTGCATTTTTATTGTTTAAATTTAAGTTTGAACGATTTTATGGCGCTATTGGATCATCCAGTGGGGCTATTGGTATGTCCAGTGGCGCCACTGGACATTCCAATAGCCCCACTGGGACGTCCAGTAAATCACAAACCGCTGCAAGTCTTGGTATATATGGTCTGTAGCGATTCCTACTGAGTCTTCCAATAGCGCCACTGGAAGACTCAATAACGGCATTACTCTCATCAAAATGTACAATGGTGCATTATCTGGTCAGGCTCACTCATCGACTATGTCAATTGGGACTGCCAACAGGAATAATTTGACCTCATTTGGCGTGACTTCGGATCTGTTTGGGCCTGTTCGGTTTGCTAATAGAGGTATTCTTTTATAACGGTTTAGCTGACACGGGTGCCTGCGACTAGCAGGGAGATAGGTTTTTGGGGTTGGTTTTAGCAACTTTATACGACCAAAATTTATATCTGTCAATATAAAAGTCTAACAGACGGAACACATCGTTTAATAAGGGGTTACAAGAATTTTTAAGCGGGACTGATTTGCCTCTCTGTATATCTAATTACTCGATAATAATATCTGAAACTACCATTTTACTAAACAAGGTGTTGCTTGTATTTTAATACCATCGCTAAGTTATTAGCGGTATTTCATGAATCTACTCCAAAACAGTCAGTTTTTGTTAAGGGAAGCAGTATTTAAAGCCTATCTTTAAATCGGTATTGTTAATAAACATTAATGGGGCCATAAAATTTATTATTTTTTAAAAATAGTAAATAATCAATTACTGTTTATCTTGAGATTTATTTTCTAAATTTTTGTCATAAGGAATAACAAGCATGTCTAAAATTAATAACTTACGCGTTGGTGAATCATTAGTTGGCGAAGGCAACGAAGTCGCCCATATTGACTTGATTATTGGCCCAAGAGGTTCAGCGGCTGAAACCGCCTTTGCAAATGCCTTAACAAACAACAAAGATGGCTTCTCAACCTTATTGGCCGTCGTTGCTCCTAATCTGTTAGTTAAGCCAGCTACCATATTGTTTAATAAAGTAACTATTAAAGGCGCCAAGCAAGCGGTTCAAATTTTTGGACCCGCACAAAGAGGCGTAGCTCTTGCTGTAGCCGATTCAGTAGAAGATGGCACCATTCCGGCTGATGAAGCGGACGATTTGTTCATCTCGGTGGGCGTCTTTATTCACTGGGCGGCTGATGATGATGCAAAAATCCAGCAATACAATTATGAAGCGACTAAAGAAGCCTTGAAACGCGCAATTGACGGCTCACCTACAGCCGCTGAAGTTGTTGCGGCCAAGGGAGTATCTGTTCATCCTTTCGCAGCTAAATAAGTCTGTTTGGTGACTGGTGTCTACCCTGCTTATTTTCAAACAGCTGTTGATTTTGAATGTTAATACATTAATCAGGTGGTTTGGTGGGCGATGCCCACCCTACTCATTTATAAATAACTGTTGATGCAGGGTGGGCATCGCCCACCTTTTGGACTACATGTTAATAAATGGTTTTAGCTGTTAGATAAAAGCAATAGTAAATATTACAAAAGGAAAAAATTATGGACCCGAAAGATTTAACTTATCAAGCGTTTAAACTTTATGATTCAATAAGGGCAAGCTGCTATAAAGCGTCTATACCATCAGAAAATTGGAATCGTTTATACACCCTGGAAACTAAAGTTTTTTACAGATATTTGCGTCGACTAAAATCAGAAATAAAATATGAAACTTTCCCAGAGTAATTTATATAATCCATGGCGAGTATAGCTCCGCACTCCATAACCAGATTGCGTATTAAACTATAATTTTTCGTTTCATTAGCTCGCCATAAATAGTTTCAACAGTAAACTGCTCAACATCAAAACCAATATCGGTTAAGGCGGCGTCAGCACTAACACAAAAGCAAATCAAGCCGGCATTCTTAAGGGCTTTGATCAGTAGCTCATCCTGAATCTCAAGTATGCTAGCGGCATGCCCGTTATCAAACAATTTTCGTTCCAGTTGATAGGCAACATCTTTAGCGGTTGAACCGTTCAGGGCAATGGCTGTTGCTGTTTGACTAAATCGTACCGCGCGTTCTTCGGCGCT
>CAILCX010000185.1 GCA_903832775.1 uncultured Methylobacter sp.
ACACTGCGGACAGGTTTTGTCCATCCCAAATAGCTTTCAACGCTAAAAGGCGTCTGCGCTGCCAGTGCTTTTGATGTTCATAGTACTGCTTTTGCCAGGCCTTCCGATCTTGAGGTGCCAGGCGCTGAAGGCCTGTTCTGTATATCATACCTCCCCCTTAAAATTTTTTTTTCACCAATTTAAAGGTAGACCATTTTTTAATTAAATGGGAGTAGATGTGATTTTAATGAAACCTGACACGCCTCCCTCCGCTGGTTATTAGCTTAGGGAAAATTTTAATTCTTGTTGCTTTGTAAAGTTTCTCGATAAATCATTAGATATTTTTTCCAATATTATGCTTCTCGTTTCAAGGCTGACTTCATTGCGATCTTTTCCTGAGCTGTTTACAATAGGAAGAAAGCTGAGTTTGACCTCAATTTTATCCAGAGTCAGTATTTTAATTAAATGTGGAATAAAGTCATCTTCACCGATAAATGGGGCGTGTTCTTTGGCGGCACCTTGGTATTGGAGTGCTATTGGTTGAATGGCCGATTTTGTTAATAATGCAGGCTGAAATAATGAGGAGTGAAAGTTTAACACTTCATTACCATTTGTTGTAGTACCCTCAGGAAACGCAATAATGCTGCTGTTTTGTTTTAACAGCCACACTATTTTTTCAGCGGTATTGCGAATATGTTGTTTATCTCCGCGACGAATAAAAATAGTGCCACCCTGTTTAGCCAGATAGCCAATAATAGGCCACTGCGAAATATCACTCTTGGCAACAAAATATGCAGGCAAATATTGCCCGATAATAATGATATCGAGCCATGAAATGTGGTTGCTGATTAATAATGCCCCCTGTTCTGGCGGTTCACCCTCTTTTGTGATTTGTAAGTTAACGATGGAACTAAACCAGCGTAACCAAAGGGTTTTAAGTGCGTCCCGTCTGGCTTTCGCTTTACATGTTGAATATAAGGCATTTATAACCGGGAAAAGACCTGCAGCAATAATAAGGCCATTGATAAACAGGCCGATGATTAAAAACAGTTTATAGTACAGCCGTATTTTCAATTTCATTCCCTGTCTGATAGCCTCGCATGTAATGTTTGCTGTAGCGCTCCTGTAATTTATCGAGCGGTAATAGTACAAATAAGTCCATGCAGTTAAAGTCTTCATCCCAGTAAGGTTCACCGCAGACTACAGCACCGAAACGAAAGTATGCCTTAAGTAAGGGTGGAATGCCAGATTCATCACGCTGGCATCGTAATTCAGTTGGAACCGGAATACTTGGTGTAACTTGTAATGAGGAGGGGGCTATATTTTTTTCATCAATATTTCGATAAACCGCATCAATGGCAAAACCGCTAGGGCCTGGCGTAATGCTAGCGCAACCCAGTAAATAGTTAAACTGTCCTTCCAGTGCATATTGAACAAGTGCCGACCAAAGTGTTGTTAAAACAGCGCCGCCACGATAATCGGGATCAACACAAGTGCGACCAATTTCTAAAAATCGACCCGGCATATTTAATACTTGGTCTAGATTGAATTCATTTTGACTATAAAACTGTCCTAAATGTACAGCTTGATCTTGGCTCAGTAAACGGGTGTAACCGACTATTTTTTTATTGATATTGTCATAGACAATCAAATGGTCGCAAAAACTATCAACTTCATCATAGTCTAGACCTTCAGATTCTGTTTTGAGTTTGGCTCCCATTTCTTTTGCAAATACACGAAATCGCAATGATTGAGCTTCTTTTATCAGCGCCTCTGAGTCCGCGATAAAGCATTCCAATCGTTTGGTTGGCTTGATTTTTATTGCTGCATCTATTTTTTTCATGGCTATATACAGGGTTAAATAAAGATCTGTATACATTAAAGAATAAAAGTGTCAGTTTCATGTCAAATTCATGAACATAAAATGACAGAATGGTTAAGATTGTGTGACAGTCAGGGTTTTGTTGATTAATGTCAAAAAATAAATGACGATTATTTTTTATTTATATTATTTTAAATCAATGGGTTGGTATTTAGAATTTGATTTATTATTGGTTTTTGATTGGTGTGTTTGTGGAGATTAATATTGGTCGGTTTTTACTTTGTTAATCAGCAATGATTAACGTAGCAGTTAAATCTTCATATTAAAATGTGGGGAAAATATTTTACAGGGTAAATAATTTAGCGAAGTGGTTGTGAGAGAGGGGGGTAATAAAGGCATTATTTTTTCGACTATAAATAAATTATAGCTTAAGCAAAAAGTAATGATTTAGATGTGCTTAAATTTTCCAAGTATATTAAAACTAGGGTAAAGCAGATAAAGCCCCAAATTTAGAAATTTGGAGCTTTATCTATGAGTTTGTTACGCTGGGGTTACATTCTCGGCTTGTGGACCTTTTTGACCTTGAGTTACTTCCATAGTAACTTTTTGGCCTTCTCTTAAGGTCTTTCGGCCTGCGCCGTTAATTGCGCTATGGTGAACAAAAACGTCTTTTCCACCTTCTTGTTCAATAAATCCAAAACCTTTTTCATCATTGAACCACTTAACGGTACCTACAACTTGCTCTGACATATCACACTCTTAACTTAAAAAAATCGCCAATTTTAGTTGGCGTTACAAATCCCCGCTTTAGTTATAAAGCCGGCTCAAAATTTACTGTTGCAGATAATAGCATTAAAAATGTGAGCAGGGCAAAATATTTTAACTAGGATCAAAGATAATTCCATAATAACCGCGATATAGGTATTTAAAATGCGCTAATAAGAATGTAATTATTTTGAGGCTACCGCTTTTAGCGCTAAAGAAAAAACAAGTTTTTTAAGTTTCACTTGATGATTGTTGGGGCATTAGTTGCTGGTAGTCACCTTTGTAATATAAAAGGGGGGCGCCTAGACGACATTTACAGTCTTGTATTTCGCCGATAAGAACCCAGTGAGTGCCAGCATGAATCCGTTCTACAATTTTACATTCTAGTGACATGATGCTGTCCTCAAGAATAGGGACGCCGGTAGTGCCCATTTTCCAAGCAGTGTTTTCAAATCGTTGTTCTTGACTACTACCGCCTGCAAACTGATTGGACGTGTTTTGTTGTTCTGAATTTAAAACATTGATAGCAAAACGCTGACTTTCCTGAATACCTTCGCCAGTTTCAGCTGATTCATTAATGCAAACCAGAATTTGTGGGGGATTGATTGAAACACTGGAAAAAGCGGTAACAGTCATGCCTTGGAGGCCAAATTTTTCAGAGTGTGTTGTAACTACGGTGACCCCGCTAGCCCAAAGTTGCATAGCACTTTTAAAATCATCAACACTAACAGTCATTATTACTCCAGTTCTTTTGTTATTGAAATATCGCCCTAGTCTACTTAAAAAAGAGAAAAAAATCAGGCATTTGTTAAGGTTATTAACGTATTATCATACATAATCGAGCATACTTTTTCAATGATACGGTCTGGGGACAGTTGCAAAAAGAGAGCATGATTTACTGCTCCGGGAATTTGATCAGAATGTTAACGCGTCGATTTGTTTCTCGCCCCTTTGCGGTTGAATTATCTGCGATAGGCATAGTATCTGCGTATGTGATGGCTCGTAAATGGATGCTATCCAGATTTTGAGCAACTAAAAAATGTAAAACGCTGGTGGCTCTGGCTGAGCCTAGCTCCCAATTTGAAGGAAACTGCGATGATTTGATGGGGATGTTGTCTGTATGCCCTTCAATCAAAATTAAACCTACTGCTTGTTTCAATAGGGGTGTCAGACGTTTTATTAACGCTTCGCCAGAACTGGTTAGCTTTGATTCAGAGGATTTGAATAATACCTTATCCTGGATTTCTAATTGCGCATAGCCTTGTGTAACTTTAATGTTGACTGACTTATTAAGGCCGAATTCGTCAATTTTTTTTGCTAGCTGTTGTTGTAATTTGTTTTCTTCAGCAACTGTGTCGATCTGGGAGACTTTGGCGGGTGATTTGACTTTGTTATCGTTGATTATGTTTTCTGGGGTTTTATCGGCTGTATTGATATTTGTATTACTTTCTTTAGGTTGAATAATGACGTCCAGTTTATCAGGCGTGACTTCGGTTTTATGTTCTATAACTAAAGGTTGTTTTGGGAGGTTGGTTTCAGCAATAATCGCTGGAGGGCAGTTACTGATAATAGGTGATTTAACGGGAGGGCAATGAGCTTGCGATTTTGCTTTGTTGGCAACGGCTTGCTGCTGTTGAGTGTTTATATCGCTTAAGGTAATCAGAGTGATCACCAGCATGACAATCAAAACAAATACATCCAGATAAGTTAATAGCCAGTTTTGCGAGTTGCGGGGGGGCGACTGCGCAAGCAAATCTTCTAAGGACAATGACGATTGTAGTTTTGAAAAGGGCTCTTTACTCATATTTCAGTATCGGGTTTGATTGTTAGGAATAGTTCTGTAGCCAAAATCGTGAATTTCCTAGTCTCTCAATTCATTATCATAGTGCATAATGAATGATTTTAATGTCTCTCTTATAAATGAAGGGCTACGGCGATCTGCCAATAGCGTAATGCCCTCCATGACCATGCTCATAATCATAATTCTTTGTTCTGTTCGTCGTTCAAGTTTTATGGCAATCGGATTAAAGATTAGATTGGCCATTATTAGTCCGTAAAAAGTCGTGATAAGCGCGGTGCCCATGTTGTAACTGATGCCTGCAATGTCTTTAAGTTCAATAATTTGCAACATATTTATCATGGCTATCAGGGTGCCAAGCATACCAAAGGCTGGGGAATACGCGGCCAAGCTGTAAAAAATATTAGCTTCAGCTTTTTCTTTGGCTCTTAGGCGAGCAATACGCCATTTTAATAAGGATAAAATATCTTCTGTTGGCGTATTGTCTACGACCAGTTGGAAGCCGGTTTTTAAATAGGGATTGTTGATGCTGTCAATAATATTTTCTATGGCCAGTTTGTCTCTGTTGAACCACATATGAGCTACAGTAATTATTTCGTTAGCCTCTCTTTGGGGATTCAGGCTTTCGTATATAAAGATTAGTTTAAGTGATTTCAGGCTGTGTTTAATATCTCTTAAGGGGTAGCTTAAAAAAATAGAAGCAATCGTGCCGCCAATGACAATAACTAGTCCGGTAAAATTTATAAATGAAACTGGATCATTTGCAGCAAACAGAATAATGAAAAGAAACAACATAATGCTCAGTAAAATTCCCAGAGCTGTAGAATAGTTAATTTTTCGAGTTAAATGTTTTAATGAGGGTTTGTTGATTTTCATTTTTTAAAATATTAAGTGCATGATGAGGGGCTTTGGGTAATTAAAATTATATTAGAAATATAAGTAAATTTGCGTATGTGTAAATGCTGACATTCAATGTATATTGTCAACTTGGAAGAGCGCTTAACCAACCGTTTCGGGTTTAAATGACAGAAGGATAAATAATTATGATTAAAGTTTTACTTGTTGATGATCATGAACTTGTTCGAACCGGAATTGAAGCATTATTGAATGATGTTGAAAATATTCAGGTTATTGGTGTGGCTAAATCAGGAGAGGAAGCTGTTGATGCGGTTGTCGCTTTGTCGCCGAGTGTTGTAATGATGGATGTAAATATGCCCGGGATAGGTGGCATTGAAGCTTGTCGCAGAATTTTGCAAAAAGACTCTGGCGTAAAGATCATCGCGGTATCTGTTCATAATGACGGACCTATTCCTCATCAATTACTCAAACTGGGTGTGTTAGGTTTTGTTTCTAAAGGATCCCCGGTAGATGAAATGGTTCATGCTATTCGCAACGTTATGGATGGTAAACGATATTTATGTTCGGAAGTTGCTAATAATCTGGCTTTTCAGGGGTTGCCTGGAAGTAATGAATCGCCATTCTCAATACTTTCCAACAGGGAAGCAGAGGTTGTTTCTTTAATTCTTCAGGGGAAAACCATTAAAGAAATGTCTACGGCTCTTGTTTTAAGTGATAAGACTATAAATACTTATCGCTATCGACTCTATAGTAAGTTGCAAATACGAAACGATGTAGAATTAATTCGTCTTGCTCTTAAATTCGACAGCGATGTTGGTGTTGCTAAAATTTAGTGAAGTGGCAGTTAGGTAATAGGGGCTGTGAAGCCTTTATTGCGGTACACTGACACCTCACTGAAATGGTTCTAAAAATCGAGAGCCTTGATTTATCAGTTTAAATTTCTACTGATTTGTTATTCATTTGCGATCGCTTTATGCTGATCTCTCAGTCTATCCCAGATCAGAAATGCATTTGTCTTGCTTTTTCAAAAGCGTAGCGGAAGTCAATGAACAGTGGCTGTTCTGGTCCGATAATCGCTTTTAATAATTCATGTTGCAGTTGAAATTTAACATTCCCTATTGCTAAGGCGCCAATGCCTAAAGCGCCAGGCGAGTTTGTGGCGTGTATCAGAGGGGTGCCGTAGTCATTGTTTTTAATGCCCTCAATACCAACAGGTGGAACGGCATTCACGTCGCCTGCTACCTTCAATTGCTTTGCTTCTTTTAATACGTTGGCACTCAGAACTTGTATGCCTGCCTTGGCAGTGCAAAAGATTATATCAGTAGTCGCTATCAATCCTGTTTTATCAGATTCAGAGCTGGCCAGTGCTCCTTTAATCGTGCAATTAAAACGCCGATTATAGGCTGTGGCAACATCCATTGCCGTATCAATTGACAGGTGGTCGGTTATCGTTACTTCTGCCCCAGCTAATGAAGCTATAACTCCGGTGGCAATACCAACGGGTCCCGTTCCGCCAAAAATAACAACAGAACAGTTGTTTAATGTCTGTCCATGTTTTTCTTGCAGTTGTTTTTCCGCGCAGGTGACTAATGCCGCAGCCGTGGTGAAGGCGCCGCTGGGATCGGCAAAAACTGAAACTTCAAAAGGCGCAACCATCGCTTGCTTACTCGCGTTAAGCATGTCCATGGCCAAACCCAAATCACGGCCACCAATAAAAATTCCGGTTCGTTTGATGCCAGATGGACTTCGGGAGAAAATTGCATCTTGAGTCAGTCCATGAATACTATCAAGTTTTACATTATTATAAGGAATAAGGACGTCAAACCCCGCATCCACAGCCATATTAACATCGAACGGACTGTTGTTTGGCATAGGGTCAAGCATATGAAGAATGCTGCGTTTCACCATGAGAGTTCCTTGTTATTGTGCGTGTTAATCCAGAAAGTCAGGCTCAAGAGTTTGAGCTAATATATTCTCTTGCTGTTTCGAAGGCATGTTCAAAGTGAAGATAAACAGGTTTTTCGGTGCTGATCATTTTTTTCAGCAACATAATCTGGATTTGATATTTAATGTTCCCTATTGCCATTGCACCTAATCCTACAGCGCCACTTTTAGAACCGGCAATAGGCATTCCGTTATCGAAGGCATCTACACCAGCAATACCAGAAGGAGGAACAGCATTGACATCAGCAGCTACCTTGAGTTGTGGTGCTGATGCTATAAGTTCTGCGCTTAATAATTCAATACCGGCCGCACCGGTAGCAAAAACCACATCGGCTGTTTTAATATAATCGGCTTTATCCGCATCAGCACCAGCTTCAATACTGATTTTACCTTCACCAAATTCATTGTTACACATGTCGACAATTGCTTGAGTCTTGTCTAGTTGACGACCAATGAGCTTAACATGGGCTCCGCCTTGAGCGGCAATTACTGCGACTACTTGTCCAACAGGTCCAGTTCCACCCAAAACCAAAATATTTTTATCTTTGAGTGTGGTGTCGAATTTAGTTACTAATTCCCGTTCTACAGATGCAACCATGGCTGCTGCAGTTGTGAATGCTCCACTTGGGTCGGCGAATACTGATACTTCAAAAGGGCTGAACATTGAACGCTTGGCCATTTTTAACATGTCCATTGCCTGTTTTGTGTCACGGCCACCAATAAAGATTCCTGTGCGTTTTAAATTTTTTGAGCTGCGAGAAAAAATGGCATCTTGAACCAAACCTTGAATTTCGCTGGGTTCAACGTTGGTATAAGGTTGAGCTGAAACCCAACCAGCATCTAATGCCATATTGACATCAAATGGACTAAGATTTTTAGCTGTAGTGAGCATGTGTAGAATAAACGGCTTTTCCATGGTGTCTCCTTTATGTGAATATCAGACAAGTATAAAAGAAAATACAGAAGAATAAAAATGTCCTTGCGAATTTGCGTTTTACGGTAATGCGTCAAATGCTGAAAGCATTGGTCATGGTTGTAGTATTGAGCGAAAGCCACTTAATTTGTCGGGTTTAACCGCGCTCGATATTTCTGTTTAATATGAGGGTTGTTGGGCAACTCTGTTAGGAGTCTTATATTGCTTATTTTGGCTAAGCTAAAGGTCTGATATTAGCTAAACACGGGTACTCATTGTCATCAATGTTTTCATATTTAGTACAGTTAGATCATATGAGCGGTTTATTTGAATGTGTTAAACTTATATCAAACAAACTTAAACCTTAAGGTCCTCAGAATGAACATTATAAGCTTCGATTTCATTTTCATATTTTCAGTCGAGATTTCGACTCATAATAGTGCATTGCACACATTCAGGAAGGGAAATTAAGATGTCAGCAATTCGATTTATACTCGTAGGTATACTTAATACGGTTGTTGGCTTAAGCATTATCTATGCTGCCATGTATTTTTTTGATTTTGGAATTAAATCTGCGAACTTGATAGGCTATCTGGTTGGCTTAATCATCAGTTTTACGTTGAATAAAAAATGGACATTCAAAAATCGTGATCGAATTGGTTCCAGTTTGATTCGTTATCTACTCGTTATCGGTGTTGCTTATGTTGCCAACTTGCAAACAGTCATTTTTTTCGATTCCTATTTAAAAATTAGCCCGTATTTAGCGCAATTCATGGGCGTGTTTCCTTATGCTCTAATCGGTTATCTCGGCTGTAAATTTTTTGCATTTCCTGAGCCTGCGGATGCCACGCCAAACTCTCTAGTGGTTGTTGCGCCTATAACATCAATGAAGACGCGCCCGAAACAGTTACTTAATTTGTCAGTCGTTTTACCCTGCTATAACGAAGAAGAGGTTTTGCCGGAAACAAACAGCAGGCTTATCGAGCTAATGCTGGATATGAAGAAAAACGGGCTTATATCTGACAACAGTGGTGTTTACTATGTTGATGATGGCAGTAGGGACAGAACATGGGAGCTTATTTCAAAATTTAATGCTGAAAATCCCTGTGTTCACGGCATAAAGTTGTCCAGAAACCGTGGACATCAGAATGCACTGCTTGCGGGTCTTTTCAGTGCGGAGGGTGATGCTATTGTTTCCATTGATGCTGATCTACAGGACGATATTAATGTAATTAAGGATATGGTTTGTCGATACAACGACGGTTATGAAATTGTTTATGGAGTAAGATCTTCGCGAAAAACTGATACGTTTTTCAAGCGTATGACGGCACAATGGTATTATCGGATTTTGAAAGCTGTGGGTGTAGACCTTGTTTACAATCATGCTGATTATCGTCTGATGAGCAGAAGAGTTATCGATTGCCTTGGTAAGTTTAAGGAGGTTAATCTTTTTCTGCGCGGGATCATTCCGCAACTTGGTTTTCCCTCTACCGTAGTATTTTACGAGCGTAATGAAAGATTTGCAGGTGAATCTAAATATCCGCTGGCAAAAATGTTGGCTTTTGCGGCAGATGGCGTAACTTCTTTCAGTGTTGTGCCACTTCGCATGATTACTTGGCTAGGGCTGTTTGTTAGTTCTGCGAGTGCGGCAGTGGTAGTTTGGATTTTACTTGGCAAGTTTGTTTTGCATACAGCTATTCCCGGCTGGACATCAACAGTGTTGCCTATTTATTTTTTGGGAGGAGTGCAATTACTCAGCACCGGCATATTAGGCGAATATCTATCTAAAATATATATGGAAACCAAGCAGCGTCCCCTCTATTTTATTGAAGAGAAAATTTAGCTGAGTTTTTATTGCATACTGAAAAGCGTGAAGAGTTTATTTTTTATGTCTTATGTTTTTTCGGGTGATTGCAAAGCGCCTGAAAAAACATAAGAACTTTAGTTTAGCCGGATTATCGCCAGCTAGGCACTGCATAATAAAGGGAGTCCATGAAACCCTGCTTGAGATACATGCCTGTATTGTGTGGAAAGAATAATACAAACCAGAGCAGGGCAGCACCTAAAATGACTAAACGTAACCCGTTTGCTCTAGGGCTTTGACTTTCACGTAACCTTTCCAACCATACCGCCAGTATAATGCACAGCAAAGGAACAGCGGGTAAATAGTGATAAAACAACATCATTCGAGGCGAGAATAGCCAGGGTACCCAGAACATGAAATAAGCAAACAAGAGAAAGCTGGTTTGCCAGGCTCGTTCGCTTTTCTCAAACACCAAGTGCCAAAGATTCCATAATACTGCGAAAAAACCGAAATAAAGTATTACCGCGTTACCCAAGTTATAGATAGCGGCTACCTTGTCGGGTACGGAAGTATCTACATACATGAAAACAGGGCGCAGATCGATAATCCATTGCCAAGGTGTTGACTGATACGAATGTGTCGCCTTCAGTCCACTGTGATACCACCACATCTGCTTTTGTAATTCTACGAATTGATTCCAGTCATACCCCATATAAAAGTATTGGGTATATGAAGCTAAATAAATCAATAGGGGGATAAGTCCCAGAGCCCAGATAATATCTAGCCTCAGCTCAGCTGAAAATACTTGATTCAAGCTGGAGCGGGAATGTTTCTTTGAGTGTGTTTTGAAAGGATAGCGAGGTAATTCGTTAAGTGCATCCAGACGCGCCAATAATTTCCATAACAAGTGGCGGATATTTTCTATTAGCAATACTTTCAGGGGTAAGCCAGAACAAGCCCTTGCCAAAAGATCAATGCCAATAATGATGAATAAATAGAGTGTGGTCCATTTCGTGGCTAGGGCTAAGCCTAGACCCAAACCGGTCAAATAAAGATATTTCAGGGAAAGAGGTGATTTACGCCAACGAACATAAGCAATGAAAGTTGTCAGTATGAAAAAAACTAGATAACTGTCATTCATGGCGACGCGAGATTGAGTCAGAAACAAGCTCTCGAGACTGAGTAAGCCCATTGCCGTTAAAGAGAGACTGAGTGATCCAAATAACTCGAAGGCAAGCACTGCCGTTGCAACTATACCCAGTGTCCCAAATATGGCTGAACCAATGCGCCAGCCAAAGGCGTTTTCGCCAAAAATACCCATCATGCCGGCCATAATCAATTTGGACAAGGGCGGATGAGTCCATTCAAAGGCTCGATTTTCTGGTGACTTGGCCCATGGGTCATAGGCCTGTTTATCGCCATGCAGAATGACAGTTGCCGTGAAGCCATGATAAACCTCGTCAAAATAAAAATCTTTAGGAGAATCAAGGTTATATAATTTTGAAGAAATACCGAAAGCCAAGATGATCACGAAAATGGTTAACATAATCTTGTTGTTCAACAATGTTCCAAAGAATCCTATTGTTGAGATGGGTTCCAGGGAGTCTTGTTTGGTAGTAATGTTCATGTTGGAATTTTTCATTGAATTTAGATGCTTATGGTAATTTAATGCCATGTTTTTCATTAATAATATTTCTGGCTCTTTCGGATATAGCAAATATTTCTACCTCACCATTTTGGTAAGCCAATGGATAATGCGACCTGAAATGTTCGCCATCGATATTAAACTGGCCTTTTTCATAGCTACTTAAGTAGGCGTAATCAATCCTGTTTTTTTCTGCCAAGATATCGAATTTATCAGGCTCTTTGTACATCGTGGCTATGTCTGCGGCTCGTTCAGTAAAATTGACGCCATGGTAGAAAAGAAAGCTTGGTGTACCGGCCAGGATATTACGTCCGGTCAGAGAGGAAATGGCGTTATTATGATTGTCAGCACTGATAAACAGGGCATCTTTAGGTGTGTTGGATTTAATGAAGGTCGAAGCGTCGACCATGTTTTTATCGAATAGAACATAGCTTGAAACTGTTTCCCTAACCATCGTTAGCAACCCAGAAAAGGTGCAGGAAAATAGAATAATTCCTGCTAATAGTGAACGTCCGTGTATTCCATCGAGTTTATTGTAAACAGTGACCATATAATCAGCTACCAATATGCAGATGAATAGATACCAGACATAAAACAGTTTGTTGTTATCGTAATAATTGGGTTGAAATAAGAATAATTCGGATATAACGAAAATCGTTATAGCGCCTGAGTATATGCAGAGTTTTTTCCTGTCGCTGGCCAGTAGTGCAGGGAATAGCAGGATAAAAACGAGTCCTGCATTTTTGATCCAGAACCATAGCCAGATATCATCACTATTAACCCAGTCATAATGAAATTTAAGGAACTTTCCTTCGGAGGCCTGGCGTAATGTCCAGTAAAACAGTTGTGGCAAGGCCAGGATGCTGGCGATCAAGCCATAACTAAGCCAGTTAATAAAATGCGCATTTAATTCCGGGCCTCTCTTTGCAATCAGGTAAACTGGCATCCAGGTCAGGGAAACCAAGCCCAAGGCAAGAAAGGAATGAGTATGAATCATTGGCATGAGCCCTGCGATGAGGCCGCAGAGAATAAAATATTTTCTGCTGTTGCGATTAATAGCTGTGTACAGCAGCCACAGGGCAAAAATCAGAAATGTCCAGCCTGCCAGGGTTGTTCTTTGGGGAATCAGCATATCGCAAATGATATTGCTCCAACGAATATTGTTTCCCGTAAGATTAGTTGGAGTTTGGTAAAATTCGCTGAAAATACGCGTGAAATTTTCCGGTTTGGTTTTAAGACCATCCATAAAATAACCGAATCCAAATCCACCATTGAAAAAAAACAATATGAAAGCCAGAGTCGCGGCGGTTTTTCTTTTTACTATTTCATAAGCGAGTATATAAAAACCCGCAAGTAACGCCAGCATTAATATCAGACTAGGCAATAGAACAGATAAGCGCAGCGACGTGCCGAATAAGTTGATGGAAGATGACAGCGAGTCAACCAGAAATGGATAGCTTAATAAATGCCCAGGAAAAATCGAATATTCCGGTGGAAAGGTATTTTGCTCTGCAAGGCTGGTTATGATGCCAAGATGCAGGCTGAGATCGCCGAAGGTAGATTGTCCGACATTTAAACTGCCATCATCTCCAGGCAGAATGATATGCGTATAAAATAAATAAGCCGTAAACAAAAATGTGGGGACCAGAACGGTCAGTATGCTGTAATCGAATTGAATTGGCGGCGACTTTTTATGGTTTGAAAATTTTGCTCGAATTGCCATGAAGATTAAAAGCATGGTCATCAAGGCACATAAATGACTCGGTACCGTAAAACCCATAATCAGTGAAAACAGAGCAACTAGCCACATCATACCGGCATTGCCCAAGATAATGCCAGCCCAGATTCTTATAAAAAAGACTTGTTCTGCGAAGATTCTGTTGGATATGGCTAGACCTAAGGTCATATATAAAATAAATTGTAAAATCCCCATTATTTTATATCCATCAATAAGACTCGAAAAACTGTTTGTAGATTAGTGATTGTCATTATTGGAGGCATCATATTTTTTTTGCTTTGAACCATTGGCTTAAATTTTCGGCTACGGGTTTTTCGAAACCATAAGTCAAAATTGTTCCCACTATAGTAGCCAAGCTGAATGCTATAAGCATATAGAGAATCTGCCATGAATATTCCGCCGCTATATGTGGGTTTTCGTTTACTGAAGCTGGAAAATGGAACTTCTTCATTTGTACGGCCAGATATTGATGCCAGATGAAGAAGTTGTATGAAATAAAGGAAATAAATGCAACCAGTTTATTGGAAAGTAGCCAGCGTAACCAGGGCATGGAGAATGCAGAAGACAGTATGAACATTAGAATCACAATTGACCAGGCAAAACGATTGTTGCTTTGCCACGCATTGATTTTTTCGTATGAAGGTACATATGATAAGTCTTGCATCATAAATATGGCTATGTAGGCAGAAATCAGAGTCAACAGTGTTCCAATGAAGGCAATCCAGCTTTTCTTGTTACTTTCATTATAGGCTTGTGCCAACTTGATAAAAGCTAGGGCTCCTAACATGCCATTGGCGTAGACATCGAGGAAATTTGGAAGTTGATTGATCAATAATCCTATATCGGTACGTGGCTGAATTATGATGAAACGGAATGCCTGGGCTGTCATTACCATTAGGAAATAGACAGGAATTGGTTGTTTGGTGAATATTTTCGCGAGCAATGGGAATATCAGATAAAACTGTACCTCAATTGCAAGTGTCCATAGCACAACATTAAGGTGGGTTCCTGAATAGGTTTCTGGCCAGAAGGTCTGCGTAAAGCTAAGATGGCTCAATAGATCTTTCCACATTTCATCGTTATTTCCATTGTATTCATTGTTGGGTAGGGTGAAGAAAAACAGAACAACGAATAGGCAAAGCCAGTAGGAAGGCAGGATCCTTAATGCACGTTTTAGATAAAATCCGGATGTCGAAGGGTAGTCTGCTCCCATTAACATATGTCTTGCATGGGGCAGAAAAAGACAAAAACCGCTGAGTAGGATTAGTACATCAACAAAAATATAACCTGAACGGGGTATAAAAAGCAGGTCGATTTGATAGCTGCCCAAATTTAGGGAAGGACTCAGCCAAGATTGTTGCCAGAAATGAAACCAGGCTATAAATAGCACGGAGATTGCCCTTAAGCCATCGAGTACATCTATATAATACACATTCACCGGTTTTGCCAGAAACGTAATTTTTGTTAATCGCTGAAAAATCATTAGAGGCTGTCTAAGTTAATTATATTCAAATAAGAGAGTGTAAAAAGATCTGTGTAAACTGCTTTATTAAAATTAGGCATCCTGTCCTGATACATAATCATAAACTGATTAATTGCGGTTTTCCAATCTCGTAATGGCATGGTCCATTTTTTTGAAGCATTCTCTATCGCCAGATAAACCACTTTCCTTGCAGATTGATCATTGGGAAATATTTTCCTGGCGTTGGTCGCTTTTCTAATTACGCTATTCACGGATTCAATGGTATTCGATGTAATTCAGGGAAGCCGCGTGCCGTAGTCGGTAGCGAGCGTGAATTATAGTCGCCAGTAGTCTCATCGTTAGAGGTGTTTTATCAAGCAGCTTCACCGCGCAGGGAAAATGCAATCGCACGATGCCAGAGGCGTAGAGTCATTGCGAGAACTATTTTAATCATCCCCTTGCTGAGTGATTAAAAAGTGAAGCAGGACTGGGGCTTGCGCAGCAATCTAACCGTCGCTAAATTTTTGACGATTTTTGGTAGGGAACCAAAAAATCTTGTGTCAAAAATAGCAACACGCTGAAACGGCTTCGGAAATATTTGAAACCTGCGTGACAGAAATAGTCGCACCATACATTTTTTCAAAGGTATCAACAATATCTCGTGTCGTCATGCCCTTCGCGTACAAGGCCAAGATTTTATGGTCAAAATGCGTTAATAGAGTCTGATTTTACTGACAAATTGCGGATAAAAAGTACCGTTGCGATCTCGTGGTGTTTTGATTTCCAGTACCCCGTGATCACCTTTCAGTGATTTCTTACCATAGCCATTCCGACTATTGCCAGAATTTTGCCCTATAGGCGAATGCTTTGGATAACCCAAGTGAGCCCATTTCAGCATTAAGCCAAGCTTCTACGTTGATTTAGAGAGCTCTTTGGTTAATGAATAGAGGTGCCCCCGACTTAATGTCGCGTGCCAAATCTTGAATTGCTTAAACTGAAACTGTGTCCTTGATGATGTTGCTCATTTTCATTCATACTAAAGAAATTTTACTACGCTGAAAATAAGCAGTTACACGAAATTATTTACACCCTCGCTATCGCCGCTTGCTATAACAGTCAGTTGGTAAATACTGGATTGAGATTACCTGTTGTGCCCGATTGGAGTGAACCGGTTTGGCACCTTTATGTTGTGCAACACCCGCAAAGGGACAAATTGCAAAAAGCGTTAAACGAGGTCGGCATAGGATCGTTAATTCATTATCCAATTCCACCGCATCTTCAGATGGCATATGCTGATCTTGGTTTTGGCGAGGGTGATTTCCCTATCGCCGAACAAATTCATCAAAACGTGTTAAGTTTACCCCTTGGTCCTCAACTTGAACAAAAATCCGTGAACGCAGTAATTAAAGCCTTTCAATTAATTGAAAAGTGATGACTGCATATTAATAGCTTGCTCTTTCTAATGGTCTTGCGGAAGACATGCGAATTAGAAAAACGTCTTAATTACAATCGACATAACGCCAGCAATCAAGATTCCAAGCATCCACTTAATTAAGATGAATTGACCATCATGTTCAACTTGTTTTATTTTTACATCCTGGACATCATTTTTTGTTGCTACGTGAGATTCCATTATTTCAGACAAGGATTCCTTTTGTGCTTCTGCCATGGCAACTGCTTGATCGTGGGATATTCCAGCTTGTTCTAATCGCTGAGTAAATTTTAACGTATCAAAAGTTATGGTGGCCATAGTGATCTCCTGTTAAGTTATTGCTAATTATACCTGAATAAGAATAACCGGGATCAACGTAAACTTAAATTAATTGTCCTCGACTGGTTTTTTTCGAATGGGGTTGCTCAGGTTCGACCTAGCTATTTATTTGTTGGGAATATTGAGGCAAGATTTTGGTTAGCATTAACAATGCTTTGGAAAGCATTAACCCGGTGGCCAGATCATTTGTCGGCCACCCAGCAGATGTAAATGCAGGTGATAAACCGCTTGTCCGCCTTGTTGGTTGCAGTTGAACACGGTTCTATAGCCCTCTTCAGACAAGCCTTCCTGGCTCGCTAGTATTGCAGCAGTCTGTAATAACTGTCCACCCAGCAACGGGTCATCCAGATCATTTAATGTTGCGATGTGACGTTTTGGGATGATTAAAATATGTACCGGGGCTTTGGGATTAATATCTCTGAAAGCCAGAACATTTTCATCTTCAAAAACCACATCCGGTTTGATAACACCTGCTACCATTTTACAAAATAAACAATCAGTCATAGCTTTTACCTTTATGGTGATAAATCAATCTGTTTGAATTTCTATGCGGCCATTAAAGGCGTGTGATAAGGTGCTGCTATCAGTAAATTCCAGTTCGCCGCCCATCGGAACACCGTGAGCAATTCGGCTGGCGGGCACGTGGTGTTTTCTGGCGAGTTCACTTATAAAATAGGCAGTTGCTTCACCTTCTACGGTGGAGTTGGTTGCCAGAATCAATTCCTTGATGTGGCCCGCTGCCAGCTGTTTTTCCAGCTGATCAAGGCCAAGTTCATCGGGGCCTATGCCATCCAGCGGCGATAAGCGGCCATGAAGCACAAAATAACGACCCTTGAAAAAGCATGGCCGAAAGAATCAGAGTTTCCATATCAAGCTTGCTTTTGATTGGGTGCTTGCCCACTTCTGCCTTGGCATGATTCCAAACCTGTTCATCTGAATTTAATTCGGGCGAATAGGCGGGCAGAAAAGCCATCATGATTTCGCCTAGTTGTGTTTCCAGAAACGCCTGTACTTTTTTACTGTGATGGTAGCGCGCATTATCGGCAATCACAAAAACTGGACAATCGGCGTCTTGACGTAATTTTTCCAAAAAGTTGATGAACTTTTCGGCGTTCATGCTGTCTTCAATGACATCAAAATGCATGTCGCCGCGAGCGGAGACGGCGCTAATTAATTTAAAACCAAATCGTCCGCCGCTATCCTTAACCACTGGCGTTTCCCCGCACTTCCCCCAAGTCGTCCCACGGTGTGCATCACTGCGAAAGGCAGCCTCATCCAAAAAATAGA
>CAILCX010000186.1 GCA_903832775.1 uncultured Methylobacter sp.
AAATCCTGAATTGCTGAAACTAAAACTGGGTCGTTGATGATATTGCTCATTTTCATTCCTCCTAAGGGAATTTTACTATGATGAAAATAAGCAGTTACACGAAATTATTTACACCCTCAAACTTCCCTACCCTCATCATTACCGAAAGCAGTAGACTCACCGATTAGGTCAATAAGATTGATTATTATGTTTTTATTCTCTTTCATCAGATTAGTTTAAACAGATTTAGTAGTTCTAGTCAACGAAAAAATCAAAGCAAATATGTGTTCCAAGAATTTTCGGGAGATTAAGCTCTTTCTTAACTTCCATAAGTTCACCATCTTTATATATGAAATCTAAACAGAAGCGTTCCTGCCTAACTGACAATTGTGCATCAAACTTCATAGCTTGCTCGCGGCTACTTTTAAAGCCCATACCACGCCCTTTACCAAGACGACTAATTTCTCCTTTGCTCATTGTAGCTATGACCAATTCTATATCTGACTCGATATTTGCAACCTTATGAAGTTTATATAGATGAGGATGGTGTTCCTTTAGCGATGGCCTTAATGTGTTTGCAATTCCTAATCCACTATCAGAGATAACTGTTTGGATATGTTTTTTTAATCTACCTTTACCTTCATACTTCTGGAGTGCCGCAAATCCAGAAATTGCAGATTTACTATGTTCCTTTATGTTACCTATTAATTCTCCAAACACAGTGAATACTGCTGCTTCATAACGGCTATGGGATTGTTGCACAAAAGCGTCACTTAATTGATTAATTAACGCCTTATTGGTCTGACTGGGATCAACTGCACCAAATTCTACTACTGCATTACTATTACCCTTATACGTCTCGGACGCAGATACTTTAGGTCTTTCGGGGGAAACTTCAATATTTTCGTCTAAATGATTTAAGAAACCAATCCGATTAAAATAATGAAAGGTTGAGAGACAATCGCTAAAGTCGACTTTTACGCTCCGATTTAACAATATCAGTTGATTACATAGTGCTAATAATCTGGCTGCTGCATCTAATAATATCTTGCATCCTTCGGGAATTACGAAAACAACAGATGTACAATCAAAGTCTAGCGGGGAACCCGCTTTCTGAAGCGAAGATTCGAATATATTTCTATCGACCCACTTTTTATCGAATTCGATTTTAATCTGTTTTGAATTGACAAGAAACCAACAGAAGTCACCATCCTGAATAAATTCATTCGGATACTTAGGAAGAAAAGAATTTACTTCCTTCTTATCTACGCCGATTTTCTTGGCTATTTCTCTCCCTTTTAAGCCAGGCTTTTCTTTCAGGAGCTTTATTATTGTTTCTTTCATTAGAGCCTGACAGTTTCAAATAATCTGCCGTGCAATAAAAATTGCACAAATTTTTAATAGCCTAATTGGCTAAAAGCTTGTATTCGTATTTACAAGAAATTTATAAAAGAATATGTATAGTATATAAGTAGCAAAAAGGAACTCTAGCTTATTTCATCCTTTAATATTATCTGTAAAACAGTATCAAATATTTCTTAAAATTAACTCCCAATTTGCTAATCAGTGCATGAACTGCAAAATTGCATTGCACTTGCGTACCCAATTGCATAACAACACCCTATTATATCGTTTTAGCATAAATAGAACCTTCGGTAATTCCGACGCCAAGCATAAACAGATACCCGTGCTGAACTTGCATGTAATTTATAGGATGGTTTTGAAATTACGCTTCCAGATGGTAAGAAGTCATAAGTCAGCTTCAAGCTCGCATAAATGCTTTTCTGCAAGATCCCACGGCAAACGCCGCGCCTTTCGTTTCATGCTTTGGTAAGCTATTCTTGCGGTCTGAACGGTAATCACTTGATGCTTTATCATGGCTTCGACAATCCATAGGGTTCCTTTAACTTCAACATCTTCCTGCACCGCCGCTTTCCTTAAGTTTTGGTCTCCAGTCAATAACGGACATTTTTCCTGTTTCGCTAACATTAAAGCAAAACAATCATAACGGCTGGGCTGTTTATACTTGTTAACCAATACTTCAACTTCAGCCATAGATTCAGGGGTTAACTCACCTAACTGTAAGCCATATTCCAATAGATACCCGTGATCTTCTTCCAGCTCATCGAAAAACAGCATATCTGGCACTTGGAATTGAAACGGCAAGTTGAACAGCTCAGCCATCAACTTGCCGTCCTCCAAATCGATCAGGATGTTTGCATCGCTAATGAGTAACTGGCTCAAGACTTTCTAACGTCCGTTGCTGGTGAAACTTAGCCACAGGCAAGCCCAATAATTCAGCCGCTTTGGATTCGGTAAAATACTCTTCCGCCAATGCCCGATAAACTAATTGCTTAAATAAAATGGTTTGCTCTGAAGGGTATTGTTCTTTAGGTTCTCGTGTCCGCCATCCTTTTATGCTAAACAACTTATAGATATTTTGGAAAGTTGCATGCGTGATAATTTCAGCTTGCAAAGCGCGAAACAAAACACCCTGCATGCTTAATCCGAACTCATGCTTTAGCAAGTAAAGCTCTTCATTTTCAAGCCGATGGCGGTTTTTACCTAAATGTTCAATGAGGGTGGGTTCTGGCAATAAAAAAGCCCCTGCAAAGCGATTACAGAGTTTTTCTTCATCATCTAACAAGGCTTGATCTAAGCGGCCTTTTAACAGTAAATGGCCTAACTCATGCGCCAAGGTAAAGCGTTGACGGTCACCTGTCCAATTAGCACCAACAACAATTAAGGGCATGGTATTAATCGTACCTGCCAAGCCGTCAAATTTATTGTCACTGCCCACTGTGCTGCTAATCACCATGATACCTTGAGATTCCAAGGTATCAACCATATCGGGAATGCAGTTTAAACCCAGATTCCAATCGGCACGGACAGCTTCAGCCAAGGCTTCTATTTGTTCAGCATCACTGAGGTGTTCAGGCAAACTGTCAGGTAAAGCAAAAGGTTGAATAGGTGGTTGTGGATATAGGCTTAACAATTCATGCCAGCGCTCGGCTTGATCAAAAATATCCGCCTGAATTTTATCAAAGCTTTTTTGTGGCAACGTGCTTTTTTTACGGTATTCAATACCCTCAATTTTTAGGGTTTCCGGACGAAAAAAATATTCCGTGCGCACCCCTAAAATCTTTGCTAGCTTAATTAACTGCGCTGATGACGGCTTTTGCTGTTCTTTTTCAAACTTACTTACCGTTGTATGGCTTAAGTCCGCTTGCTCGGCTACTGCCCGCAGTGCCAAACCAGCCCCTTTACGTGCTCGTTGTAGACGTTCGCCAATCATAAGAAGCCCTACTAGGTTTACAAAGCTAAAAAAATAATGAACTAATGTAAACCTTTTTTGATTAATTAACCAGCTTTTAGAGCTTCGGCTTTTACCGATTATTTGAAAATAACGCCACTTACACCCAGAAGTACAAGAGAGTTAACAACACAATGTCGTCTTTAAAGACGACAAATCCACCCAACTAATGTTGTTCTATAAAACCCGATTTAACATAACGTCATTT
>CAILCX010000187.1 GCA_903832775.1 uncultured Methylobacter sp.
CCGTTTGTTTATGCAAAATAATAATGGAACGAGCAGTTAAAGAGTTATTTTGAGCGATTGGGGTGTTTCGAATGAAGGCTACTTAGCCCTCTTTGTTTTATTGCAGAATTAAAGCAATTTCATCAATATGTCTTGAAACAAATGGGTCTGCCCCTTTTTTCAAAGTGCAACGAAATCGAGGATTAGGCCAGACAACCTCGATTCCACTTAGTTTCATCGTGGCTACTTGCTGAAATAAAGATAATGTTGCTATCATTCCCACGCCCCAGCGTGGGAATGCAGTGTTAGACGCTCCAGCGTCGTAACCGCAAAACCATAACCCCATAAAATAATTACAAATACCCCAAGATAACAGTTGCAAACACACCAGCTTTCCCTTTTTGAAAAAGTGAGTTATTGGCAAAGTAACTAAAACCATCTCATACCCATCCCTAAGCTGAAAACACTAAAGCAGCTATGAGCCGGTTAATCTGAGAGGACATGAACAACAAAGCACTCTATAAAAAATCCGTAGGGACTATGAGTAATTTTAATGACGACGCTTGAGCGTCTGGGTCTGTATTCCCACGTTGGAGCATGGGAACGATAAACCACAAAACTGACCGAACTATTTTAAGTAAAAATTAAAGTGCCTAAACAACAACTCATCATCAACTAAATTATGCCGGTATTACAAACAGCAACTGAGTCAGAAAAGCAACAGGCAGAAATGCAGCAGCGTATAGATACCATTCTCGCGTCTTACCAAACGTAATTGGCTAAAGCGCCATCTTTTACACCACAAGAGTACAAGGAAATAGGCCGGCAACATCATGAGGAAAAATACCTTGCACGATAAGCAGGTTATTCTGGATGACAATGTTATTTGTACCGATTTCAAGCTGTAGAGTTGAAACGATATAAGTCAAATCCAACTAATTAACAGCCAAAAAACCAAACTTGCAGGTCATAAATAACAGGGCTGTTAGCATGCTGAAGCCACTGCCAGAACTATACCCTTAGAATAAACATGAAATATAAGTGGATATGAATTACTATATCCATAATTTCAAAGTTAATAAAGCATTAGTGTGTACCAAGTAAAGCGGTAATAGAGCGCGCATCTAAATATATCGATGCAATCAATCGCCTCGTGTTTACAATTAAAAAATACGATACACATTAAAGAAACCATAAAAAATTATTTCAATACATGCACACCAGGCCCTATCAAATCTGTAATCACTGCATCATGGATACCTCTGATCCACATATCGTTTTTGATGAACGTGGGCATTGCGATTATTGCAACAACTTTGAAACAACAATAAAACCCAATTGGCATACCGATCAAAAAGGGCTAGATGCACTTAAATCACTTGCAGAAAAAATCAAAAAAGAAACAAAAAATAAAGATTTTGATTGCATAATCGGCCTGAGCGGTGGACTCGATAGCTCTTACAGTGCTTACATCGTAAAAGAAGTCATGGGTTTGCGCCCTTTATTATTTCATGTTGATGCCGGCTGGAACACAGACCAGGCCGTAGGCAATATTGAAAAACTGGTTGATGGCTTAGGGCTTGATCTTTATACAGAAGTCATCAACTGGCAAGAAATGAAAGACCTGCAAGTTGCATTTTTACGCTCCCAAATTCCCGATCAAGATTTACCGCAAGACGCCGCATTTTTCTCCAGTCTTTATAAATTCAGTCGAAAATATAAAATAAAATACGTAATCACCGGCTCAAACTATTCCACAGAATGTTGCCGCGAGCCAGAAGAGTGGGGTGGTTATTTAGGTCTCGATAAAAAACTGTTTAAAGATATACACAAAAGCTTTGGTAAACGGCCCTTAGATACTTTTCCGCTGCTCGATATCTTAACAACCAAAGTGTTTTATCAAAAAATCCTGGGCATGAGAGTAATAATGCCCTTAAACAGCGTACCCTTTGTTAAAAAAGACGCAGAAGATAAATTAGAAAGCCTCTATGGTTGGCAACGCTTTAAACACAAACACCACGAATCACGCTTCACACGTTTTTATGAAGATTATTGGTTACCCCGCAAATTTGGTTACCATAAACGCCGCGCACATTTTTCCAGCTTAATTATTACCGGCCAAATGACCCGTGAAGCCGCATTAGAACGTATCGCCACACCAGAAATGGATGAACACTTTCTACAACAAGAATTTGAATACGTTGCCAACAAACTCGACTTGACCGTTGAGGAATTACAAGAAATATTTAACGGCGAAAACAAAACTTACCGAGACTACAAAAACAAACGTAAATTAATCGGCCTGGGCACCCAAATCCTACGTAAAATTGGTTTGGAAAAGAGATTTTTTAGATGATACACGTCATAGATTATGGCCTGGGTAATGTGCAAGCTTTTCTAACGCTTTACAAACACTTAGGTATTAAAGCTTACCGTGCAAAAACCGCTGCTGATTTAATCAACGTCAAAAAAATCATCCTGCCTGGCGTTGGCGCTTTTGACCACGCGATGACATTACTGGACCAGTCCGGCATGCGCCCTACCTTGGAAAAACTGGTTTTAACCGATAAAGTTCCTGTGCTGGGCATTTGCGTAGGCATGCAGATACTGGCTGATGCAAGTGAAGAAGGCACACTGCCTGGTTTAGGTTGGTTACCGGGTACCGTTAAATCATTTAAAACCAACCTACAATTTGCGACACTTCCCCTACCGCACATGGGCTGGAACGATGTAAAACCACAAGCAAATTCCACACTTTTTACAGGGCTTGAAGTCGACGCACGTTTTTACTTTTTACACTCTTATTTTTTTGCCCCTGATGACCCAAGTCATGTCTCCGCTGTTGCAAGTTATGGCACCGATTTTAGTTGTGCCGTATCAGCTGGTAATGTGCATGGCGTACAATTTCATCCAGAAAAAAGCCATCACTTCGGTACACAATTGCTAAAAAACTTCGCGGAACATTAACATGCTACGTCCTCGAATAACACCTTGCCTACTGGTACATAAAAGCGGCCTTGTTAAAACCGTCGGCTTTGACACGCCCAAATATGTGGGCGACCCTATTAATGCCGTAAAAATTTTTAACGAGAAAGAAGCTGACGAACTCATTGTGCTCGACATAGACGCAACCAGCAACGGTGTAGAGCCTGATTATAAAATGATTGCCCACCTGGCGAGTGAATGCAGAATGCCCCTCTGCTATGGCGGCGGCATTAAAACATTAGAACAAGCCAATCGCATCATTAGCCTGGGTGTAGAAAAAGTAGCCCTTAGCTCAGCAGTAATTGACAACCCACCATTAATCACCCAAATAGCAGACGTTATTGGCAGACAAAGCGTAGTGGTGGTGCTGGATGTAAAAAAGAAAGCATTGTTTAGCAAAGACTATGCAGTTTTTACCCATAATGGCCGTAAAAACACCCACCAAAGTGTTTTTGACTTGGCAGCAAAGGTTGAAAAATTAGGTGCAGGCGAATTAGTCATTAATTCAATAGACCTGGATGGTGCCATGTCCGGCTATGACCTAAACTTGGCAGAAAAAATAAGAAACACCGTTAATATTCCTATCACTTTTCTGGGTGGAGCAGGCAAGCTAAGTGATATAGAAGCATTAATTAGATGTTGTGGCATTATCGGTGCTGCTGCAGGTAGCTTATTTGTATTTAAGGGCGTGTATAAAGCCGTATTAATCAACTACCCAACGTTGGCGCAACGGGATCAATTAATATTAAATGCTGAAAAAAATGACATCTAAAATATCATTCACCTATCCCTATCGTTCCCACGCTCTAGCGTGGAAATGCAGGCTCTGACGCTCCAGCGTCATGCAACCCCATAGCCTGTTTTATGCAAATTGTCTTATTAAAAATCTATAGACGCGACGATGCCCTTGTTCCTAAAGAAGTGCGAATCCAAAGCACCAATACCTATCGCGCAAGCCACACTAAACAATCGACTACGTAAAATCAGGCATTAAGCTGATATACTTTAACCCGTTAGCAGTGGGACAAATTACAAAAGCCAGCCAATAAACTTACAAAAAACGACACACAAACACTTAACATTAAAATACTATGAATCATACAACCATAGGCATTATCGGTTTGGGTTATGTCGGCTTGCCTCTGGCTGTCGAGTTTGGTAAAAAATACACCACCATCGGTTTTGATATCAATACACAACGCATTGCCGAATTAAAAACCGGTGTAGATCGCACCTTAGAAACCAGTACAGATGAGCTAAAACAAGCAACACAACTTAACTTTACCTCTACCTCTACAGCCAAAGAACTGGCCGACTGTAATATATACATCGTTACCGTACCTACACCGATCAATTCAAGTAAACAACCCGACTTTAGTCCACTAGAAAAAGCCAGCACCTTACTCGGTACTGTCATTAAAAAAAATGACATTATTATCTACGAATCAACCGTTTATCCTGGCGCAACAGAAGAAATATGCGTGCCGCTTTTAGAGAAAGAATCAGGCCTTATATTTAACACCGACTTTTTTGTCGGTTACAGTCCAGAAAGAATTAACCCTGGCGATAAAGAACACCGCGTAACAAATATATTAAAAATCACTTCCGGCTCGACAACAGAAACCGCAGACAAGGTAGATGCTTTATATAAAAGCATTATCACCGCCGGAACCTATAAAGCCAGCAGCATAAAAGTAGCCGAAGCCGCCAAGGTTATAGAAAACACCCAGCGTGATGTAAATATCGCCTTAATGAATGAGCTAGCCCACATTTTTAATCGACTTAATATCGATACCGAAGAAGTGCTTTTAGCTGCGGGTACAAAATGGAATTTTTTGCCGTTTAGACCGGGTCTGGTCGGTGGACACTGCATAGGCGTAGACCCTTATTACCTAACGCATAAAGCCCAGGCAGTCGGCTATAACCCGGAAATCATCCAAGCCAGTAGGCATTTAAATGACAGCATGGGTAACTATATCGTCAGTCAAGTGATCAAACTGATGCTAAAAAAACGCATCCACATAGCAGAAGCTAAAATATTGATCATGGGCTTAACCTTTAAAGAAAACTGCCCTGATATCCGCAACAGCCGAGTGATTGATATTATCAATGAATTTAAAAATTATGGCGCACAAGTCGATGTATATGACCCTTGGGTTGATCCACAACAAACCCAACATGAATATAATATAACACCTATAAAAAATCCATTAGCCAATCACTATGACGCCATTTTACTGGCCGTAAAACATGAGCAATTTATACAAATGGGTGCAGACACCATAAGAGCGCTTGGGAAAGAACAACATGTACTTTATGACATTAAATATTTATTGCCAGCGAATCTAGTTGATGGAAGACTTTAATTCCTTAGCGCTTAAATAGACATTAGCGGGCATTAACAAAGTAAAATCACGACCTATTAACAGCGTAACATACTCCAACAGGAAACATTGACTATGTACTTAACAGTTCCATTAACAAGAAAAATAAGAATTGGTATTGTCGGTTGTGGCAGAATTTCAAAAAATCATTTTGACTCCATTGAAACCCATGCTGATAATTTAGAACTGGTTGCCATCTGTGATAATGACCAAAAAACACTAACCGCTCACCAAGAAAAATATGCTGTAAACGGATATACCCGACTGGAAGACATGCTTGCAAAAGAACAACTGGATGTTGTCTCTATTTGCACGCCCAGTGGTACGCATCCCGAACAAGTCATACTGGTAGCAAACAAAGGCGTACATGTTATCACAGAAAAACCAATGGCCACCCGATGGAGCGATGGTGTTGCCATGGTAAAAGCCTGTGATAACGCACGTGTAAGATTATTTGTAGTAAAACAAAATAGAAGCAATGCCACATTACAATTATTAAAAAAAGCCATAAAAGAAAAACGTTTTGGTCGTATTAATATGGTAAATCTCAATGTCTTTTGGTCACGCCCACAAGAATATTACGACCAAGCAAAATGGCGAGGCACTTGGGAACTTGACGGCGGTGCCTTCATGAATCAAGCCAGTCATTATGTAGATTTAATCGATTGGCTAATTGGCCCAGTGGCCAGCGTACAAGCAATGACAGCTACTTTAAAGCGTGATATTGAAGTTGAAGACACAGGGGTAATGAATATCCGATGGCGTAATGGCGCCTTAGGTTCAATGTGTGTAACCATGCTAACTTATCCAAAAAACTATGAAGGTTCAATTACCATATTAGGGGACAAAGGTACTGTAAAAGTGGGTGGTGTAGCAGTCAATGACATACAGACTTGGCAATTTGAAGATGAGCGTGATTATGACAAGGGCATTAAAGATGCAAGTTATGAAACAACCTCTGTGTATGGTTTTGGTCATCCCCTCTACTACACCAACGTCATTGACGTTTTACGCGGCAATGCCGAACCAGACACCGATGGCAGAGAAGGACTAAAATCCCTTGAAGTATTGATTGCCGCCTATTTATCAGCACGCGATGGTAAAACCATTAATTTACCTTTGGAATATTAACGATGAATTATACGAAACATGAGACAGCCATTGTCGATGACGGTGCACAAATTGGCGAAGGTTCACGCGTATGGCAATGGGTACATATTTGTGGTGGCGCAAAAATAGGCAAAGCCTGTTCCTTTGGGCAAAATGTCTTCGTAGGCAATAAAGTCAGCATTGGCAATAATGTTAAAGTACAAAACAATGTCTCCATTTATGACAATGTCAGCCTTGAAGATGATGTGTTCTGTGGCCCCAGCATGGTTTTTACCAATGTGTACAATCCACGCTCAGCCGTTACTCGCAAAGACGAATATAGAAATACCTTGGTTAAACAGGGCGCCACCTTAGGTGCAAATTGCACCATTGTCTGTGGCATCACCATTGGTCAATACGCCTTTATTGGTGCGGGCGCGGTCGTCAACAAAGATGTACCCGCTTATGCCTTAATGGTTGGCGTACCCGCAAAACAAATTGGCTGGATGAGTGAATATGGCGAGAAGTTGGATCTGCCCCTAACAGGTGAAGGCACAACAACCTGCCCACATACAGGAAAAAACTATGCCTTGTTTAATAACAGACTAACCACAATAGAGTAACCACAATGATCATTGATGCAACTTATGAACAGGGTGCTATAAAGCTGCCAGCCGGTCTAACCTTTCGCCACGATTATTTTAAAGTAAAAATTGAAGTACCCGAACAAGCGCTCGTCAATGCAATTGAGCAAGCCTTGCCAATAGCCACTGTGCCAGCACAGAACACACAAACAACTGACCTGCAACAACGCATGGATGCAATACTTGCGCCTTATCAAGCGCAATTGGGTAAAGGACAATCTTACACACCACAAGAATACAAAGCAATGTGGCACCAACATCTTGAGGTAAAACACCTTGACCGCTAAGCATTTTATTCTTGACGTCAATGTTATTGTTGATTTATGGCTAAAAGAGCGCTCTGCGCCAACCACAATAAAACTGCTAGCACGGTCTACAGACCCTGACATCCATTTTTGGTTGACCGCTGCCGCGCTATCAACACTGGACTATGTCGCGCGCTGTGCCTTTAAACGGCGTGGTCTGCCGCCAGAAGCCGTTACCCAAATTGTACCCGAACTCATTGAAGCGCTATTGAGTGTTGTTAAAATACTCAGTAACTACGGATTTGAACAACAAACCGTTTACCAACGCGCACACGATTTTGAAGCTGCACAAATGGCAGCGACGGCTCGCAGCTTGGCTGGGCAACCCGCCTGTATTGTTACAGAAAATCAAACATTCGATACCTTAGGTGAGATTTTAGCCAAAACACCCGAACAAGCGCTTAATTGGTTACAAGAAAAATCGACCCCACCAACTGCTATACCCTTTATCGACCTTGCTGCACAACAAACCTTAATACGTCCATTACTAGAACGTAATATCGAAACCGTCTTGCGCCACGGCCAATACATCATGGGGCCAGAAATTAAGCAACTTGAAGAACGCCTGGCAGACTATGTGGGCGTAAAACATTGCATTACCGTTTCAGATGGCACTAAAGCCTTATTGATTGCCATGATGGCCTTGGATATCGGCATAGGCGATGAAGTTATCACCACGCCCTTCACCTTTATAGCCACTGGTGAAATGATTGCTTTATTGGGCGCAAAACCGGTATTTGTCGATATAGACCCACGCACTTACAACATAGACCCCAATAAAATTGAAGCCGCAATTACCGCAAAAACCAAAGCCATTATGCCCGTATCACTCTACGGACAATGTGCCGATTTTGATGCCATTAATAAGATAGCCGCCAACTATAACCTACCCGTTATCGAAGATGGTGCACAAAGTTTTGGTGCAACTTACAAGGGCAAGCAGTCATGCGGCCTTTCAACCATTGGTAGCACCAGTTTTTTTCCATCGAAACCCTTAGGTGCCTATGGTGACGGTGGGGCATTATTTACCAATGATGACCATCTTGCAAAAGTAATGAGCGAAATCCGACTTCATGGCCAAGACAGACGCTACCATCATCCAAGGATTGGCATTAATGGTCGAATGGATACCCTACAAGCAGCTATACTATTAGCCAAACTAAGTCTATTTCCACAAGAAGTTGCCGCACGAGCAGAAATTGGGGCAAATTATACCCGCTTAATAAATCAAGCAAATACCAATATCACCATCGTAACGCCCTATATAGAAGCACATAACACCAGTGTTTATGCGCAATATACCCTTCAAACTAAAAACAGAAATGCGTTACAAGAAAAGCTGACTAAAGCAGGTATCCCAACCGCTGTGCATTACCCTGTGCCACTTAATAAACAACCGGCATTAAAAACCAACGAATTTGCATTGGCTATTTCTGAAAGCCTTTCGGAAAAAGTGATAAGTTTACCGATGCACCCATATTTAAAAAATACTGAACAAATACATATTGTGCATGCGATATTGAGTTCGATTAATCTTTCGAGCGAGTGATGGAAAGAGCTGCAAATAATGCACGCATTGCTAAAAACGCGCTATTGTTGGGTATTCGATTAATCATCACAATGAGCCTTTCGTTGTATACCTCAAGAGTCACGTTGGATACTCTTGGAGTAGAAGATTTTGGGATTTACAACGTGGTTGGCGGCATTGTTATTGTTTTCTCATTTATTAATAGTGCGATGGCGGCGTCAACGCAACGATTTTTAAACTTTGCAATTGGAAAAAAACAATTTTCTCAAATTCAAGTAATTTTCAGCATGGGGATTAACATCCATTTGCTATTTTGCTTAATAATATTAATTCTTTCAGAAACAATAGGTCTGTGGTTTTTAAATAACTATTTAGTCATTGCACCAAACCGGATTAACTCAGCTATTTTAGTCTATCAATTGTCAGTATTTTCAACACTTGTTGCAATATTTACTGTGCCATTTAATTCGGCAATTATTGCATATGAACGAATGAAAG
>CAILCX010000188.1 GCA_903832775.1 uncultured Methylobacter sp.
CCGGACGGGCTCGAACCGCCGACCTAATGATTAACAGTCATCCGCTCTACCGACTGAGCTACAGGGGAATAATTTTTTTCAGTTTTGGTGCGCCTGGAGAGATTCGAACTCCCGACCGCTCGGTTCGTAGCCGAGTACTCTATCCAGCTGAGCTACAGGCGCCTTGCTGAGACACATATTATGCTTTTTACTACTATCACTGTCAACCCTAAATTTAATATTTATTAAATATCTCATGCCAGATAGTTGCAGATCAAAAACCCATGTACTTGTATAGCATTATACACTATCCCCATACCATCAATAGATCCTACAAAATTTACTGCCTGTTGCAATATTGCTGTTGATACTGATCAATTCTGACACTATCGATATTTCATAACGAACATTTACTGCCCTGTTTTCCGATGTAGGCTACAATCGATTATAATATTTGCTTGTTTCACTTAAAAATTTAAGAACCTTGTATAACCAATATTTTCATTTTAGTGAGTTGCCGTTTTCAATAGCAACTGACCCCCACTTTATATATATGAGCCCTCGCCATCAAGAGGGCTTAGCACACCTATTGTACGGCATCAATTTCGCTGGCGGCTTTGTTGCTTTAACGGGTGAAGTAGGCACCGGAAAAACGACTCTTTGCCGTTACCTGTTACAAGAAATACCTGAAAATATTGAAATAGCACTTATTTATAATTCAAAGTTAAACGCCGAAGAATTATTGGCAACAATCTGCGATGAATTGGGCATTCATTATGATAAAAACCATCAATCTTTAAAAAACCTGATTGATCTGTTAAATCAACATCTGCTTATGGCTCACGCCAACGGCAAACGTACAGTTTTATTGATCGATGAAGCGCAAAACTTAAGCATGGAAGTATTGGAACAAATTCGTTTGTTAACCAACCTGGAAACCAGTAAAGCCAAACTACTGCAGATTATTCTGGTCGGCCAACCCGAATTAAAAGAATTACTTAATCGTCAAGACTTGCGTCAGTTAAATCAACGCATTACCGCCCGTTACCACCTGTTACCACTGTCGTTAGAAGAAACCCGAGCTTATATTCGGCATCGACTGATCGTTTGCAATGGTAATCCTGATTTATTCAAGCAAAGCGCAATACGTAAAATCTATAAACTTTCAGGAGGCATACCCCGAGTCGTTAACATCCTCTGCGATCGAGCCTTGCTTGGAGCCTATTCAACAAACGCCACTATTATTACGCCTGCAATCATTGGCCTTGCTGCCAATGAAACACTAGCCTCTGTCGGTAAAAAACACTCCCATCTACCCTTATTGTTTGGGATGCTTTTATCGGTCAGCATTGCGGCTGGCATTTATCACGAAAAATACTGGTACCCTGCAAAACAACAAGTCTATACAAATCCAATAATACCAACCACGCCTATAAAGCCAGAAATCATCAAGCAGGCTGAACAACAAATACCACAGCCTGTCGAAAATCCGATTTTAGCGCCTGCTGCAAAAACCAAGTCATTCCATGAATGGATCAACAATCCCGATTACACGTTAAGCAATACTTTAATCAGCGCCTTAAAATTATGGGGTAAACCTATACCTGAGAATAATCAAGTTGATTGTCGCTATATAGACACAGTTGGATTACATTGTGTTTTTGGCAAGGCCAACTGGAAAGATTTACTGGCCATGAATCGTCCAGCTATTATAGAGTTCTATTCGACAAGCAAACAAATGCCTCTCTCCTTGCTTACCGGACTGGGAGAAAATAATTCCATAATATATTTTAATGACATGTCCTTTCCTGTTGCCGATGTTCTGAAGGAATGGAATGGCTATTATTTAAAACTGGAACCCGCTTCAATTCCAAATGTAAAATTGATCTATCCTCACCAGACCTCAGATGAAATTTTAGCCTTAAGGCATCTGTTAACCAATATCGACGGCATTAATGAAATTACAGATAAACCTCGTTTTTATGATGATCAATTGGTCGCTCGAGTAAACAAATTTCAGCGTGACCACCAATTACCAGAAGATGGTAAAGTGGGCAGCAAAACAATGTACTATCTAAGAAACATCGAACTTACAGCTAATTTTCCACATTTAAAAATAGTCGATTGATCATGTCTTTTATACTAAATGCCTTACGCAAATCAGAGCAGGAAAGACGAAAGCTTGAATCCGAGACTTTAACTGACAGAATATTTCCTGAACAACCGACACAAAAACGCAATAAAACATCTGTTTTCCTGGCTTTTCTTATCATTGGGAATGCCTTTATTATTGCTAGCATCGTCTGGTTTTTTCAAAAAAACTCGACATCTAAACCGGACATCACAATCTCCGCACCTACCCTGACTACACAAGAAAAAAAGAGCAAACCGAAAACCATTGCAAAGCTATTTGAAGCCGAAAAACCAACTCATAAAGTGGAACCAAATTCAACATCAATTGCGAAATTCATCGATGAACCAAAACCAGTTCCAACAGCCACACCCATACCGGCAAAATCAATCATTGAAAAAAAACCGGTAACTACTACTCCAAAACCAGCTCCAGTTATCCCTAAGCCTGTACCTACTATTCAAGCTCAAGTACCACTACCCACTCAAACTGTTACAGCCGCCAAAATAGTTGAACCGGCACCTGAAGAAATTGTAGCCATTAAAAGAGACATTCCTTTTTTAAGCGAATTACCAATTGAGCTTCGTAAGTCGATACCAAAATTAAATATCAACGTATTCGTCTACTCACAACATCCTGAAGACCGTTTTGTAATGATTGATATGGTCAAATACAGACCGGGACAGCAAATAAAAGACACTCTTTTGCTAAAAGAAATTCTTCCTGTCAGCCTGGTAATTATTTATCAAAATCAGGAATTTCAGATTGAGCGTCCCTGACCATTTATCTGATTTAATCACTAAAACCAATCACCTTAAAAGACAAGCCAGAGCGCAACTAGCGGAGCAATATTGAACAACAAAATACCAACTTTATATAATGTCATACTGGCATAATGAAGCATATCAAAATTCTCTGATGAGATTTTGAAGCATTGGAAATGGAAGCGAAACAATCTGTCATGGGCAAAACTGAAAACTGCAAACCAGACAAGGAGTATCGCGTAATTAAATGCCAAACAGAAAAGCAAAAACTCTTTAATAGCTTCAGGATTCATAGTGAGACCTCATGGTTTTAGTGGCTATAGTAAAAACTTCTAAATCAATTAAAAAGCGAAACCTTTTATCTAAATAGCAACTGAACTTTATCCCGTATCACGAAAATCATTTCAAATTGCACTTTTAGCCTAAGCCATAATCCTTAATGAATACTTAATCAGGAACTCCAATGAACCAACTTTTGATATTGATTTTTTTAAGCCTGCTGAATGTAAACATTCTTGCCGCAGATACAATTATCGAGGTTATTTCTTTAGCCAATCGTCCTGCCTCTGAGATAATGCCATTAATCGCCCCACTGATTGACAATAACACTCAACTTGTCGACAACGGCTCGAATCTTCTAATTAAAACCACACCCGGACGATTGGCAGAAATTAAATCCATCATCAAGCAATTGGATGTTCGACAAAACAACCTGCTAATCAGCGTCATTCAAAGCAATCAAACCAATGCAGATGAACTTAATGCAGCCACCAAAGTCCAAATGAACATGTCTGACGATGCCCCTTCAAATACTAGCGGCACAATCTATGGTCATATTTATCAGACCCAAGATAAAGGTACAGACCAAAATACCCAAACTATTCGGACATTGGAAGGCGTTCCGGCTCGAATTAAAACAGGCAACGCTTACCCAAAACAAAATTTTTCAGCCTATGGCTATCCAACCAACACTGAATATACCGAAGCAACTACCGGCTTTGAAGTAACTCCACGCCTGATCGGACAACAAGTCATTCTGACTGTAGCACCCTGGTCGGACAAAATGAACGGACGTGGACAAATCGAAACTCAAAATGCGCAAGCCACCCTGAGAATTAATCTTGGCACCTGGGTTGAACTGGGAGGTGTTAATGAAAATAGTAGTAACGCATTTGCTAACACACGTCAAATCGACAAAAATCAAATGCACATTATGGTTAAAGTCGACCGGGTAGATTAAGGCTTTAAAAAATGTCCACTGAGTGTTTATTAACATTCTGACTGCAAACACCTTGATGCAGCTTTTAGTTGTTAATTTTTAACATACCGTTACGATAAGCTTACAATTTAAAACCACCAAGGATTTCTATGAATACCAATATCGAAATCAGCGAATCCATCCGTCATTATTATGGCCAGGTTTTGCAAACCAGTAATGATCTTAAGACCAGTGCTTGTTGCAGCATTGACGCAATGCCCGGACACTTGAAATCCATGCTGTCCAACTTGCATCCTGAAGTGTTGGAGCGCTTTTACGGTTGCGGCTCGCCACTGCCACCAGCTTTGCAAGGCAAAACCGTGCTGGATTTGGGCTGTGGTTCGGGTCGTGACTGCTATTTGCTATCGAAACTAGTTGGCCCGACAGGTCGGGTCATTGGTGTCGACATGACGCCGGAACAACTCGAAGTCGCTGTGCGCCATCGCGACTGGCACGCCGAGCGCTTTGGCTATTCCAATATCGAATTTTTACATGGTCATATTGAGAACCTTACCGCTATCGGCATTGAAGATAACAGTATTGATGTGGTGATCTCCAATTGTGTGATCAACCTGTCACCGGAAAAACCCAAAGTACTCGCGGAAATATTTCGGGTACTAAAGCCGGGCGGTGAGCTTTACTTTTCAGATGTCTTCGCCGATCGCCGTATTCCTGCATTCTTACGACAAGATCCGGTTTTACTTGGTGAATGCCTGGGTGGAGCCTTGTATTGGGAAGACTTTCGACGGATATTGCATGAGCTGGGCTGTCCCGATGTGCGTGTCACCAAACAGAACCCCATCAGTCTTAATGATCCCGAAGTCGCAGCCAAAATCGGCATGGTTAAATTCAGCTCTGTCACCGTCAGCGCCTTTAAACTTCCCTTGGAAGACCGTTGCGAAGATTACGGCCAAGTTGCTTGTTATCTCGGCACTATACCTGAGCATCTGCATACTTTTGATCTGGATGAGCATCATCACTTTGAAACCGGCCGTCCCTTGCGAGTCTGCGGCAATACCGCTGATATGTTATCCGCCAGTCGCTATGCCGAACATTTTCAGGTAGTTAGTGAAAAATCCTGCCATTTCGGCTTATTCGATTGCACTTCCGGACCACAGACCAATTCTGCTGAAACTAGCGGATTATGTTGCTAAGCAATCTTCTAAGTTCTACATAAAAATAAAGATCCCTATGTCCACTGTTATTTTGAAATCTACTTTGGTCTGTCCACTATGTGGTTATAGCAAAACCGAACAAATGCCTACTGATGCCTGCCTTTGGTTTTATGAATGCGGGGGCTGTCATAGCCTTTTAAAACCCATTTCCGGCGATTGCTGTGTTTTTTGTTCCTATGGCAACGTCCCTTGCCCACCAATTCAGTTGCATGGCAAAAAATCGGCTTGTTGCAAATAACCGATATTGATAATAACAGCGAACAGGTTACCGCTTTTTACGGCGACATCTGGTTTTCCAGGGATTAAATTATGCATGACACTCAACCTCTACTCGCAGGCAGCGACTTTCCGGCTATTTTTCGCAAGCATCTTGAAATCCTGCAAGTCAATTTGGGCTATCTTTGTAACCTGAGCTGCCTACATTGCCATGTCAACGCTGGCCCCAAGCGTACCGAAATGATGAGTCTGGAAACAATCGAACAGATACTGGCTTTGGCTGAAGCGACCAATATCCATACCTTGGACTTAACCGGCGGGGCTCCGGAAATGCACCCACATTTTCAGTATCTGGTAAAAGCTGCACGAAACATTGGAATCAAGGTTATCGACCGGTGCAATCTGACCATTTTGGAAGACCCTCGCCATATCGGTTTGGCAGAATTTCTGGCCGAGCAGCAAGTGGAAATCATCGCCTCACTACCCTGTTATCTGGAAGAAAACGTCGATAAACAACGCGGCAAAGGCGTATTCAAGGATAGCCTTAGCGCATTGAGGCGCCTAAACCAACTGGGTTATAGTCAGCCCGGCAGTCCATTGCAACTTAATCTGGTTTTCAATCCACAAGACGCTGTATTACCACCTGACCAACAAAGCCTGGAACAAGCTTACAAACTGCATTTGCAGGAACACTACGACATCGTCTTCAATCAGCTTTATGCGATTGCCAACATGCCAATCAAGCGCTTTGGCAGTATGCTCGTTACGCAAGGGAGATTTGACGAATACCTGAACTTATTGCGCGACAGTTATCGCGAGGTCAATCTGGCCCAACTGATGTGCCTGAATACGCTGAGTATCGATTGGCAGGGCTTTGTTTATGATTGCGACTTTAACCAGATGCTGGACATGTCGCTGGGAGCTGTGGACAAATCGGCGGTTCATATTACCGAGATATCGCTTCAAGCCTTGAACGGAGCCAAGATCGCTACAGCTGCGCATTGCTATGGTTGTACCGCTGGACAAGGTAGTAGTTGCGGTGGTGCTTTATAGATGAAACCGCAATTAAGCATTATCATCCCTGTCGTCAACGAGGCAAGACATCTTGCTGGCAGACTACAAGCATTGCAAGCGCTAAGGAATTGTTGCCAATTACTCTTGGTCGATGGCGAAAGTAATGACGATAGCGAAAAAATCGCCAAACCGCTGGTTGATCAAGTCTTGTTCAGTCCTCGTGGCCGAGCTCGGCAAATGAATTTTGGCGCATCTCAAGCGCATGCTGAACTATTATTATTTTTACACGCTGACACCCATTTGCCAGATGATGCCGTAAACCAGATCGTTGAGTCAGTTGCTCAAGGCTACCATTGGGGGCGGTTTGATGTCAGTTTCGACAGTCCTCAGGCAATTTTTAAATTGATAGCATTTATGATGAACTGGCGTTCACGATTGACCGGCATCGCGACCGGTGACCAAGCCTTATTCATGACTCGTCAGGCCTTTAATGTGATTAACGGATTTCCGGATATCGAGCTAATGGAAGATATTACTGTTTGTTCCAGTTTAAAAAAACTCGGCAAACCTTGCTGTTTAAAATCCAAAGTCGTCACCTCGGCGCGGCGCTGGCAAGAACAGGGAATAATCAAGACTATCTTGCTGATGTGGTGGCTGCGACTTCGATACTTTTTAGGCGCCAATCCTTCAGATTTGTTGCTTCGTTATTACCGAAAACCCTGATATTTCTTATCCTTAAGCCGTGAGCGTTCTTTTTCCAGACTGCGTCTTGCTGATCTTTTGCAAAGCACCTATAGCCGGCCAGGTCAAAACTCGATTGCAACCTGCACTAAGCCCGAATCAGGCTGTAGAAGCACACAAAAAATTGACCTGTTTGACTCTTGATCGCGCTTTCCAAAAGCCCTTGTGCAACGTGCAACTTTGCTGCACCCCGGACACCAATCATTCCTTCTTCAAACAATGCGCCACAGATTATCCCTTGCTGTTATCCACACAACGAGGTGCCGATCTGGGCGAAAGAATGCTTAATGCCTTTAGTGATGCACTGCCTCAGTATCACCATGCAATTCTTATCGGTTGCGATTGTCCAAGCCTTACAGTTGATGACTTGCAACACGCACTAATGGCTCTGCAAAATGGATCGGACGCGGTTATAGCGCCTGCAGAAGATGGTGGCTATGTATTGATTGGCCTTAATACACCACAACCGGTTTTATTTAAAAATATGGTCTGGGGCAATGAAAAGGTAATGGAAGAATCAAGACACCGAGCAAAAAAATCCTCAATCTCATTTTATGAACTTGCTACGCAATGGGATGTCGATACGATAGAGGATTGGACTAGATATTTGCATCGCTAGAAATCAACTATTGCTTACTGTTCCTTAACAGATAAACTGAAGGGTTCTACAGCCACACTGTCGCCTGCATTAAGGCCACTAGACTCTTTGGGCAAAATAATATAGCAATTACTTTGACTCATCGAGCTAAGAATATTTGAACCTTGCTGACCCGCTGAGGCGACAAAGAACTCGCCATCTTCATCCTGACTGAGAACACCTCTTTGGAACTCCTGCCGACCCGGGGCTTTTTTTAATGTACTGGTACAAGTCGCTGTAAACCTCAAAGGCTTCCCATATTGCATACCCGAAAGTTGTCGCAGTGCAGGTGCAACAATTTGCTGAAAAGTGACAACTACTGCGACCGGATTACCGGGCAAACCAAAAAAGTAACAGTCATTAATTTTTCCAAATGCCAAGGGTTTTCCAGGTTTTATCGCAATTTTCCAAAAATTGACTGTTCCACAATTGTCCAATATTTCTTTAATATAATCAGCATCGCCGACTGATGCTCCACCAGTCGTGATGATAACGTCAGCGTTTTTGGCTGCCTTAATAAAGCTTTCTTGAAGTAACTGTTTGTTGTCAGCAATAACGCCCATATCAATAACAGAATAATTTGGCTCTGCCAATAAGCCGCCTAACAAGGTGCGATTGCTATCGTATATTTGTCCTGATTCCAGGGTCTTCCCTATCGCGATCAACTCATCGCCAGTTGAAAAATAGGCAATTTTTATCTTACGCTTAACAATAAGCTGAGCAATGCCGCCAGATGCGAGTAAACCCATATCAACTGCCGTAAGCTGTTTATGCTCAGGGATTAAACAACAACCTTTTTTTACGTCTTCACCGATTCCACGGACATTCTGAAGTATGCGGGTATCAGCTGGAAAATGTATAGCAGATTCTTCCACTGTAACCATCTCCTGCATAACAACAGAATCAGCCTGTTCGGGCACCACGGCACCAGTAAAAATCCGGACACACTGTCCCGACTGTAACTGACTCTGAAATGGTCGACCCGCCCAGGAAATACCAACCATCTCAAGCACAAATGCTTGGCCGTCTATCCTGTCACTACTGATAAAAGCATAACCGTCCATAGCCGCATTCCGATCTTGCGGAATATGAATAGGAGAATAAACTGCTTCAGCGAGAACTCTCCCCAAAGCATCTTTTAAAACGACTTGCTCGGTTTCGTTAATGGGACATAAAGCGGCTTTTATTCTGCCCAGCGCCTCTTCAATCGAAAGGAGTTGGCTGGATTTTTGGGAACATTCATCAATCATGGCTATCGGAAATAAATTTTTGGATAAATGTGGCAATCATTTGCGGCTCATTAAGATTAAGTTGTGTTAAGTGAAACGGCGTTTGCAGAGGATCATCCGTCGCTATTGCGATAATGTCCGAATCATCAGGATAGAGTAAAGGTGCATCAAGTAGCTTCCGATAAATTTCAATTTTGGGAAATATCTCAGACCTGAAACCCTCAACCAGAATCAAATCCAGTTCAGCCTGATTAAGGTGTGTTAACTGATCAACCAATCTAAGTTCTTTATCCAGAGTCAATTCGTTAATAATTGCACGCCGATATTGCGAAACCAGCATAACCGAAGTTGCCCCCGCTTCCCGCAATCTGTAACTGTCTTTTCCCGGTTGGTCAATTTCAAAGTCATGATGACTATGTTTAATCAGGCCGATGCGCAGACCCATTTGTTTTAAAAGTGGGATCAATTGTGTTAGCAATGTAGTCTTTCCGGTTCCACTTGCGGCAACAAAACCTAAAACGGGAATTTTAGCATTTTTCATATCAACCAAATTATTAGATTGTTATCATAAGATCTGATATTTTAAGGTATTATTTATCCAAACACTATATCTACATGACTAAGCTTGGGACACATAATTGATGATTAGGATTTATCTTCTTTTATTATTTATTATCATTGCATTCTTTGGGTTACGTAAATTTTTAAAAACCTCACCCACGGTAATAGCCGGTTACATTAAGACTCTTATGCTCTGCATTGCTGGACTGGCCGTGTTTTATTTAACCGTGACAGGACGATTAAACTGGCTATTTGCAATTGGAGGAATGGCTATTGCCTTTATTATTCGATCGATGCCCATTGTTTTACGCTACGCCCCCTATTTACAAAGACTATGGTCGGAATTTTATTCAGCCAAACAAAGTACCTCACAACGTCAAAACAAAACGGCAACTACCAGCGATATGTCGATTGAAGAAGCTCTTGAAATATTAGGTTTAAAACTTGGCGCTACAGAGGCTGAAATTATTGCCGCTCATCGAAACTTAATGCAAAAAAATCATCCCGACCGTGGCGGCTCCAATTATTTGGCTGCAAAAATAAATCTGGCTAAAAAAATTCTATTAAGAAAGTAATCCTCTATGAAAATTATTATTTCCAAACTAATTTTTATCTGCGCACTTTCAGCTTTATTGAATGCCTGCACCTCAGTCAAACCCAACTATGCACCTGTCAGCACACCATCCTCTAAAATCACCATTAAGAATATACCCAGTCCTAAAGAATTAGAAAAAGAAGAAGGAGAATCAAAATATCACCAAGTAAAAAAAGGCGACACACTTTACGCAATCAGCGTACTTTACGATCTCGATTATCGGCAATTAGCCCAATGGAATCAAATCGCAGTGCCTTATAAAATTGAGGCCGGCCAAAAAATTAAAATTTCGGAGCCCTTTGCAGGGACTAAACCCCAAAATACTCCCGAACACGCAGATGTTGCAGTTATACAACAAACCCCAATTGATCCGGGCAAAAAATCACCGCTTACAACTAGAAACGCTCTTCCGCAATATACCCCTGTACTACCCAATCGTTTGCAGACCCTAACTGAAAAACTAACTAATACTTCACAAAACAGCAAAATAGCAGTCGAAACACCACTTGTTGATACACAAAAAAAATCAATTATTTCAATTGATAATGAAGTTATGTTAAAGTTAAACTTTAGATGGCCGATAAAGGGAAGAATTTTAAAGGACTTTTCTAAAACCGATAACAAAGGCATTGATATAGCTGGCGAATTGGGGCAAGACGTATCTGCGGCAGAAGCCGGCAAAGTTGTTTATAGCGGACAAGGTCTAATTGGTTACGGCCAATTACTTATTATTAAACATAACGATTTATTTTTAAGTGCTTACGCAAACAATAGTAGATTGTTGGTTGTTGAAGGGAATGCAGTAGAAAAAGGTCAGATTATTGCAAAAGTGGGTCAAGCGGGAACAAACAAAACAGCATTGCATTTTGAAATTAGAAAGAAAGGAAAACCGGTAAATCCACTTAATTTCTTACCGGAAAATCAATAAACCAATTCGACCTAGGTCGAACAAAGTAGAGGTTATCATGAAGGCAGAATTAATTGAGCTATTAGATGATGATGTTTGTGTATTATTTGATGATAATTTGTCTTTTGACGATGAACCCCAAATAAATCAAGTTATGGGTAAGGCAGCTTTCGAAAATGTTGACGAAATGCCAACATCATCCGATTTATTGCAAGACAAGAGCATGGATGCGACACGTGTATATTTAAATGAACTTTCCCGATCACAACTGCTCACCGCTGACCAAGAAAAAATCTATGGATCACGAGCTTTACTGGGTGATACTGCAGCACGCAATATCATGATTGAAAGTAATTTGCGGCTGGTCGTTAAAATTTCCCGTCGTTATCTTAACCGGGGTCTGCCTTTGCTTGACTTAATTGAAGAAGGCAATCTTGGCTTAATGCACGCAGTAGAAAAATTTGACCCGGAAAGGGGGTTCAGATTTTCAACTTACGCGACTTGGTGGATCAGACAAACGATTGAACGAGCCATTATGAATCAAACCCGAACCATTCGGTTGCCGATTCATATTGTCAAAGAAATGAACACTTATCTTAAAGCCCAGCGTCATTTGGCTCAGTTGCTTGATCATGAACCCAATGCCGAAGATATTGCCGAACATTTGGACATACCGGTTAATAAAGTTCAAAAAATGCTTAAGCTTAATGAACGGGTAACTTCTATTGACATGCCTGGCGGCAAGGATTTCGATAAACCTCTGGTTGAGTCTATTTCTGACAATGAAAGCTTGTCACCTGCCGAGACAATTCAGGAAGATGGAATTAAAAAAAATATCGCCAAATGGATATTTCAACTTTCAGAAAAACAACGAGAAGTCATTTGTCGTCGCTATGGCCTATGTGGCTATGAAGATTCCACCCTTGAACAGGTCGCTCAGGAATTGGGCGTAACCAGAGAAAGAGTAAGACAGATTCAGATGGATGGCTTAAAAAGAATGAAAGAAATTCTGGAATTTAACGGCTATTCTTTTGAGTCTATTTTCAATTGATTACAACATTTTTCACCACGAAGACACATAAAGAAGCAAAGTAATATCTTCGTGGTGAATCAGTTACCCGACTACTCAACAAATTCTTTCTGTAACGGCCAGTCCCGGTAATTAAAAACCTGTCCTTGCTCCCGAACTGTTTCACACGCATCCAGCGAAACCTCTGCAAATACCCATTGAACAGCATTAATGAAGCCTTCAACTAATATTCCGTTATCCGGAAAACCACGATCTACCGGCGTATAAACTCCAGCCGCACCGATATTAACATCTACCGCTTCAGACCACGGCGCCTCACCTACCAGTGTAGCCTGAACCACATAACACTGATTTTCGAGCGCTCTTGCCTGACACCCGATTTTTACGCGATGATAACCGGCCATGGCATCGGTACAACTTGGCACTAAAATAAGATTGGCGCCCGCTTCAACCTGCTTTCTTGCCAGCATTGGAAATTCACTGTCATAACATATGTTAATTGCTATTTTTCCGTAATCGGTATCAAAGCACCTCAGTACCTCACCTTTTTCAATAAGCCACTGCTCATTTTCAAAACGAGTCATCATTAATTTATCCTGATAATCATACTGACCATCCGGCATGAATAGAAATGCCCGGTTTCGATACGCGCCACTAGCAATTTTGAAGGGAAACGTACCTGCCTGAATCAGGCATTGGTGCGTTTTAGCCAGCCGCTGAAACAATGCCAGATAAGCCTCCAGCAATGATTGCATCTCCGCAAGCTGTTTACTTAAACAAGAATAAACATCCTTGCCAAACAAAGAGGCCAATTCCATGCTGGCATATTCAGGAAAAAGCAGTATCTTTGCATCCTGCTGTGTAGCTTCTTCGACCCAGCGTTCAATTTTATTCTGGTATTGCTGCCAGTTTTCCAAAAAACTGATGTCATATTGAGCTGTTGCTATTTTAACCTTCATTTATTTTAAGCTACTCCTATTCTGTGATGACCTTTCCTGTCGACTAAGCTTTGAAAATCCACTGTTTTCGTTAAATTTGTCAGGACTTATTAAATATAATCCCGTCTTTGTTCTAAAGCGAAATATCACATTAAGTTCAACTTCTCTCAAACAAATGATAGCCGACTTCACCCGCAGTCTTACTTTTCAGTTGACGCCAATTTTCAGGCATTGCGGCTCCTCTTGAAAAATCAAAAAACCGTTCCGTTTCAACATAAATCCTGGCATGTTTTGCCAGCCAGCCGTTTTCTTCAAGTTTTTGACAGGTCTGAATAACCAGATCTTCGCCAAACGGCGGATCCAGAAATACGGCATCAAAAACTAGGGCATCATTCTCCAGATATCGTAAAACGTCACTTTGTACAATAGTTATTGTATTTGCTGACAGGACAACAACATTGTCTCTTAAACTGCGGCACGCATGAACATTACTTTCCACCTGAACTACCGCTTTTGCTCCACGAGAAGCGGCTTCAAAACCCAAAGCGCCGCTACCCGCATACAAATCCAGACATTGCTTGCCAGAAATATCATATTGCAACCAATTGAATAAGGTTTCCCTCACTCTGGCCGGCGTTGGTCTTAAACCCGGCGCGTCGACAAAACTTATTTGCCGACTGCGCCAGTCGCCCCCAATAATTCTGAGCTTATTTTTCACTCTTTTTGGCACTCCCACCTACGGTGATAGTTTGCATTAAATGCGGAACGACGCGACGCTTAAAAGCGTCCTTAATCGATGCTGTAGTTACTTTTTCAATGTTTTGTTGAAAAGTATCCAGATAATCTAGCGGCATTTCATAAAAACCAATCATGGAAACATAACTTGCCAACTCCTTATTGGTATCAAAACGCAGCGCAAAACCGCCGGTAATATTTTTCTTGGCTGCATTTAACTCGGCTTCTGTCGGCCCTTGCGCAATAAAATCAACCAAGGTTTTATTTGCAACGTCCAATGCCTGGCCGGTTTGATCATTTCGCGTTTGTAAACTTATCGTAAAAGGCCCTTTTCTGAACATCGGTGCAAAAGAACTGCTTGCGCTATAGGCTAAACCGCGTTTTTCCCTAACCGCCTCAAAAAGTTTCGAAACAAGCCCGCCACCGCCCAAAATATGGTTACCAACATACAAGTTAAAATAATCGACATCTTTACGATAAGTGCCGGGCATGCCAACCAACACATGGGTTTGCGAAGAAGGAAATTCAATATATTGCCTTCCTGCCTGCACCGGCATAACCACTTCCGGTAAAGGTTCGGTCTTTTGACCAACCGCCAAACCGGAAACCAGCGATTCAGCGGCTTTTTCCGCCTGCTGTTTAGACAAATCGCCCACGATGACAACCATCGCATTAGCCGCGACATAATATTTCTGATAAAAATTGCGCAGATCAGCCACTTCAAGACTGGAAACTGTAACCAACAAACCTGAGCCTGGGTGGCCATAGGGATGATCGCCATAAAGAGCCTTGGAATAGGCAATACTCGCAATTTGCGCGGGCATCTCTTCTTGCTGTTTTAAACCGGATAAAGTTCTGTTTTTTTCACGTTGAAAATCAGCTTCATTAAAACTAGGACTGCCCAGAATAAGTTGCATGGTTTCCAATGCCTTATCAAATAAAGGCTTATCGGTTAAGGTGCGTAAGGAAACTGAAGCCATATCATTGGAAATGTTAGAGCCGAATTGCGCACCAACGCTTTCGAAACGTTGAGCAATCTGATCGGCATTCCACTGCCCGGCTCCAGTATCCAATAAAGCGGAGGTTAACGCAGACAAACCAAACTGGCTTCCGTCACGCGCACTGCCGGCATCAAAGGCAACTTGAATATCGACCATCGGTAAACCTTCGGTATGGACGAAATAAACCCGGCTACCCTGCGGCGTTTGCCAATGTTCAATTTTTGCAGCAGCCTGAATTGGATTACAAAAAGCCGTAAGCCAAGCTAACAGCAGCAAACTTAACAAATAAATACGCATTATCTAACTCCTATTTGGCTAGTGGTGTTGCTGGTGTTTTTTGTGTTTTTTGTGTTTTCAGTGATCGGTAAAGGTTCTAAATACGCGACACTTAATTTATCTTCAATTAAATATTTACGGGCAACTTCTTGCACCTGTTCCGCAGTCACCTGATTGACCTTATCTACGTATTGATCGACAACCTTCCAACCCAGTCCAACTGTCTCCAGCATACCCAACTGCATGGCCTGATAAAAATTGGAATCCCGTTCATAAACAGCTTTGGCTAAAACCTGGGCTTTAATGCGCTGTAACTCTTCATTGTCAACCAAGCTCAGTTGCAATTTTAAAATCTCATCTTTTAAGGCTGACTCAAGATTCCAGACGGTTTTCCCCTCAGCCGGAGTTGCTTCCAAAGTAAACAATTCCGGTAATCTTGAAGTCAATCCATAACTGGCACCGACAGACACCGCTATTTGTTTGCCACGCACCAAACCTGACTCCAATCGGGCGCTGCTACCGCCGTCCAATACTCCCGCCAAGACTTCCAGCGCATAAGCTTCCCATTCATTTTGCACTGTTTTCAACACCGGAACTTTATAGCCCATGACCAGATATGGCAGTTTTGCGGGTATTTTAACGGTCATTTTCCGGACCCCAAGTTGTTCAACATCGGCTTGTGGCTTTACAGTTTCAAGTTCGCCTGCTTTAAGCGGTCCAAAAAACTTTTCTGCCAGAGCGAAAACAGCTTTGGGTTGCACATCACCGACAACGACTAACGTAGCATTATTCGGTGCATACCAACGTTGATACCAAGCCTGTAAATCTTCAACTTTATAATTTTCAATATCGGCAGGCCAGCCAATCACAGGATTTTTATAAGGGCTGTTGGTGTAGGCCATCGCATTAAAATGTTCCTGCATTTTTGCCTGCGGATTGTCATCAGTACGCATTCTTCGTTCTTCGGTGACGACCTGCAGTTCTTTTTTTAATTCCTCAGGCAACAAATGCAGATTGCGCATTCTGTCTGCTTCAAGTTCAAAGCTAACCGCCAGCCTGGAAGCTTCCATAGTTTGAAAATAAGCAGTGTAATCAGTCCCGGTAAACGCATTTTCCTCTCCACCATTTTCAGCAACGATACGTGAAAACTCGCCAGCGGCATGTTTATCAGTGCCTTTAAACATCATGTGCTCAAGCATATGCGACACACCGGTTATACCACCCGGCTCATAACTCGAACCTACTTTATACCAAACTTGAGACACCGCAACCGGTGAACGGTGATCTTCTTTAACCAGCACTTTCAAACCGTTTTTAAGCGTATGCTCAGACACCGAAGTGGCAGCATTGCTTGCAATAACCGGTAGCCACAGTAAAGCGACGTAAAGTAAACGTTTGTTCATAACTCCCTCTTTTAGATAAATATTAAATTTTAACATTTGCGAATGATTAAATTGAAAACAGATTTTTAATTTTTGCATCGTAGCACAATTGCCTTAAGCAATAAGAAAACGCTTTGAAAATAGATTCCCAATCCTTACAAGATCTTATCTAAGCGCTCATCTCTCGCCCAATTTTTATTGTCAGCTGGTCTAGGACAAACTACAATCAAATATAATAGAACATTGCCCATACCTTTTGCCTATGCGCCATCCCATTGACCCTAAAGTAGATTGTTTTTTTAAAGCGCTACTGGGCGCTAAAGAAAATCGAAATTTGCTCATTCACTTTTTAAATGCATTCTTGGTGCAAGAACTTGTCGAGCCTCTGGTTTCCGTTGATATCCTGAATCCTTATAACGACAAAGAATTTTTCAGCGACAAGCTCAGCATCGTCGATGTTAAAGCCAGAGATAGCCATGAAAGGTTATATCAAATTGAAATCCAACTCACCAATTACGGTCATCTACCTGCCAGAATTATTTATAACTGGGCCGATATTTATAGTCGGCAACTTAAAAGCGGCCAAGATTATAGCGAACTTAAACCCACCTATGCCATTTGGCTACTAGCTGAAAATTTGATAACGGCAGATAATAATTATGTCCATCACTATAAAATTCGGGATGTGCAAGGTCAAAATTTTGCTGATCATGGCGGCATATGGCTTTTAGAATTAAACAAATTTCAGGCGAGCCAGATTGATACCGAAGAGCAGCGTTGGGTAAATTTTTTAGAGAGGGCGAGAAACTGGACGATGCAGATTTGCCCGAGTGGATGATTACCCAGGAGATGAAACAAGCCATGACTACTTTAAGCCGTTTTTCAGAAAAAGAACGTCAATATTTTCAATATCAAGCACGTCAAGACTACCTGCGTCAACAGCGGACCATCGAATTGGAAATGAAACAGCATTCCAAATTACTGGAACAAAATGCCAAAGAACTAGAGCAAACTTCCATAGAACTTGAGCAAAAAAACAAAGCGTTATTAGAATCCAAGGAGCGTGAAGAACTAGCCTTGCTAGAAAAACAAAACGCATTAACTGAGATCGAGCATTTAAAAGCTTTGTTAGCTAAAAATAATTTATAGTTCTTATACCCTATCTCAAGGATAACCCCATGGCCGACAGTAAAATTTATGACATCAAACCGGAAATAGCCGCTCAAACACACATTACTTCAAAAACTTATAAAACCCTGTATCAACATTCCATCACAGACCCAGAAACTTTCTGGGCAGAACAGGCCAAACAGTTTTTAGACTGGAGCCAGCCTTGGCATAGAGTTATGGATTGCGATTTCAAGACCGGCCATATTCGCTGGTTTGAGGGCGGCAAACTTAACGTTAGTGTTAATTGTGTTGATCGCCATCTTGCCACACGCGGCAATCAAATCGCCATCATCTGGGAAGGTGACAACCCGGAACTGGATAAAAAAATCACTTACCGGCAATTGCATGAACAAGTCTGTAAATTTGCGAATGTCCTAAAAGCCCAAGGTGTCAAAAAAGGCGATCGCGTTTGCATCTATTTGCCGATGATTAGTGAAGCTGCAACGGTGATGCTAGCCTGCACCCGCATTGGCGCAGTCCATTCCATCGTGTTTGGCGGTTTTTCTGCCGAAGCCCTAAAAGACCGAATACTTGATGCCGATTGCCGATTTTTAGTCTGTGCCGATCAAGGCTATCGTGGCGGCAAGGCCATCCCCATAAAATTTAATGTCGATATTGCCGCCGCATCTTGTCCCAATCTTGAAAAAGTCATTGTCATACAAAACACCGGCCATCCTGTTGACTGGCATCCCTCCCGTGATGTCTGGTTTCACGAAGCTATGGCGACTGCGGCTATAGATTGCGCTGCAGAAGAAATGGACGCCGAAGACCCGTTATTTATTCTGTACACTTCAGGCTCTACCGGTAAACCTAAAGGCGTTTTACACAGTACCGGTGGTTATTTGCTGTATGCGGCGATAACCCACAAATATGTTTTCGATTACCACGACGGTGACATTTACTGGTGTACTGCTGACATCGGCTGGATTACCGGCCATTCTTACATGATCTACGGTCCGTTATGCAACGGAGCCACCACCTTGATGTTTGAAGGCGTACCGACTTATCCAAAAGCCGACCGCTTTTGGCAAGTCATCGACAAGCACCAGGTTAATATTTTCTATACTGCGCCCACCGCGATTCGTGCCTTAATGGCACAAGGCAATGAATTTGTGACGGGCAGTTCGCGTAGCAGTTTACGAATTTTAGGCAGTGTCGGTGAACCGATCAACCCCGAAGCCTGGGAATGGTATTACAATATTATCGGTGAAGGTCGTTGTCCTATAGTCGATACCTGGTGGCAAACCGAAACCGGTGGCATCTTGATCACCCCATTACCGGGCGCTATTGCGTTAAAACCCGGTTCGGCCACCCAACCCTTTTTTGGTATAAAACCCGAGATCATGGACAACTCAGGTCAAATCATGGAAGGTAAAGCCGAAGGCATTTTAGTGATTAGTCGTTCCTGGCCGGGACAGGCTCGCAGTGTTTACGGTGACCATCCCCGTTTTATTGATACTTATTTTAAAAACTACCCTGGCTATTACTTTACCGGTGACGGCGCACGACGTGATCAGGACGGCTATTTCTGGATTACCGGACG
>CAILCX010000189.1 GCA_903832775.1 uncultured Methylobacter sp.
AAATCGTGAAGAAGAAGTTAGGCGCTGCGGCTGCACTGGATAAAAGTAGTAACCCAATCACCTTGGCGGGTTATACCCACCTGATCGACTATACAGCACCCGCTGAGTCACTGGTGTGTTGTGTCAATGCCGCAGAATTCATTGCCCAAACCAATGCCTGGTCAGCGTTAACCGTCTCCGTCACAGAGGCACGCAAGCAGTTGTCGGCGGCACAGTTAGCGGCGTTATTTGAGAAGAAAACCGGGTCTAGGCGTTTTCGTCGCATACGTTAACAAGGTATAGTGATTATATTTCCGGGAGCACTAACACCGACAACAGGACATGTATGGCAGAAATAATAGATATTTTTAGTGGCAAGGCACGACAGGAAGGCGAGGCTTTAGAAGCAGTCAAGCCCACCCACTTTTCTTTAAGCCCAACACCAGGCAAGGTTACGAAGGAACAAGTCATGGAGTCCCGACATCATGATTTTCGTGGGGACTGGCTGGTTACCTTGGCCTCCTATCGAAAACTCAAGTTAAAAATCACAGAAATCAAGCGGCATGAAGTGACATTGTCGGATATAGGTAAGGCCATCGCAATCGCAGCTGCCGTCAAGGGGGATACTGAAGCAGTAGAATACTTTACGGCCTTATCGACCGTGATGGCAACTACGCAACAGTTTTACCTGGAGCTTGGACAGATCCCTGATACCTTTAAAGGCTATGTCTGGTCATTGAACTTCCAGACCATAATCAATGCAGCGGCTATGGCGGAGTATCAGTTGGGTAGTATTGTCGGTAAGAAGATTGTTCGGCATATTTTTTTCTAAGGTACCACTAAAACAACTCAGCAATGGATGATGATGCTGGCTTAAGGGGCTAGGCCAGTGTCATTAAATGGTAACAATGCCAATGTTTGATAAGAGTTACACTTGCGTCGCCTGATCTTACAGGTATGAATCCGTGGGTATAACTTTTGAATTACAAAGGCATTAGTAATGAAAGGAATTAATAAAATAACGGTTGCCGTTTTGGTTGCCGGTTTGGGATTTACAGGATCTTCCAGCGCGTCGTTGTTTGATCGAGGCGGCGGCTTACTCTACGATGATGTACTTAATGTCACTTGGTTGCAGGATGCCAACTATGCTCAAACTTCAGGGTATGCGGGCGCTGATAGCTTAGGAAGAATGGACTGGAATACAGCAACCACTTGGGCCGCCAACCTGGTCTATGGTGGGTTTAGCGATTGGCGTTTGGCGACCAACACCCCGGTTAATGGTAGTGGCTTTAACTACGCTTTTTCCTACAATGGCACAAGCGATTTCGGTTATAACGTCATAAGCCCAAACTCTGAGTTGGCATATATGTACAACGTCAATCTGGGTTTAAAGGATTATTACAGCACGACTGGCGCTACTCAAGCCAATTTCGGCGTCTTCGGCAACGGCACTTATGGCGGTCAAGCCGATGTCGGTCTGGTCAAAAACTTACAAAGCTATTATTACTGGTCAGGTGCTGAGTACTCGCCCGGTTCTGGTAACGCTTGGCTCTTCCATACCAACATTGGCTACCAGGACGTCCTCAGTGTTAAGAGCCTCCAGATGAACGCATGGGCAGTTCGTGCCGGAGATGTTGCAGCCGTGCCAGTGCCAGCGGCTATTTGGTTCTTTACCAGCGGACTAGGTTTGTTTGCATTTAGCAGTCGCCGGAAAGCTCAAGGTTAGTGCGGAATATTAAGGCTGGTTAACGCCGACCTTTTATTTTTATTGGTGGCAATGGTTGCCAGTAGATATGTGCAAAGGAGAAATAAGAGACCGATAGGAAAGACATCAATCTTTTTCTGGTGGTGACTCATTGGTGACTCAGGCATAAAAAAAGCCCTTAGAAATTCATCTAAGGGCTTGATTTTATTGGAGCTGGCGATGGGAATCGAACCCGAGACCGGCTGATTACAAATTACCCGATCTATTCTTTTATGATTGCCACCATTACTGGCTTTTAACAGCTCAGGCCTTGTCATTGCTGGATGTTAATAATTCTGTACATTACCCAAGATTACCCTAAAATACTAAAAACCTGCTTTCAAACATGACCCGGCCATGACCCGGATTTTTAGTATAGGAACCCAGCAATGGCTACAGACAAGAATAGAATCAATTTTACTCAGGGACGGATCAAAGATTTACCTGACCCAGAAACTGGCCGAGTTGATTATCATGATACCGGTTGTCCTAAATTAACTTGTCGTGTTAGCAGTACGGGCATTAAGTCGTTTGTTGTTTTAAAGTGGACAGGTAAGACCACCCAGCGTGTTACATTAGGCCGATTTCCAGACATGAGTGTTGATGAGGCTAGAAAGAGAACCCGAGCGGCTTTAACCGATATAGCTACAGGTATCAATCCAACCGATGAAAAACGTAAGAAGCGATTCAGAAAGATCACTTTGCAGGATTTATTTGATAGGTATTTGGCGGACAAGTCAGAATTAAGGGAAGCGTCGATAAAAGAT
>CAILCX010000190.1 GCA_903832775.1 uncultured Methylobacter sp.
CACCATCGGTACTGGATCAGCTTCAATTGCAGTTACGACAGCCACAACGGCTATTAATATCAATGCTACCGCCTTAACTTATGGAGTTTCTTTTGTTGGTAATGCGGGTAACAACACTATTACTGGCGGTAGTGGAAATGACACATTGGATGGCGGCGCTGGTAATGATACGTTAGTCAGAGCTGGCGCCGAAAATTTGAACAAAGCTATAAGTGAAAATCTGTTACCTTTTAAAGTCCGCGAGGACATAAGAATGGACCAGAAAAATGAAAAGAAGAGCAAGAAGAAATCACTCACCAGCATTTAAAGCAAAAGTGGCATTAGCTGCTTTAATAGGCGATAAGACGCTTGCACAGCTAGCAGAGGAATATGATGTCCACCCAAATCAAATTACTAGCTGGAAACAACAGCTAGAGAATCGTTCTGCCGAACTATTTGGAAAAACCAGTGAACCTGAAATCTCAACAGTTGATATTAAAACCCTGCATGCCAAAATTGGTCAATTGACCTTGGAGAACGATTTTTTAGGGGGAGCGCTCACCAAGGCCGGATTGCTGAGTGCAAGAAAATGATAAACCGCGCTCATAAACTTCCCATTTCTCGTCAGGCAGAACTACTGGGCATCAGTCGGGCAAGTGTATATTACTTACCGCGCCCCTTATCAGAAAACGATTTAACTATCATGAGACGTCTTGACGAATTGCATTTAAGGTATCCTTTCATGGGTGCACGGATGTTAAGGGACCAGCTTAATAGACAAGGTATCGATATTGGTCGTAAACATGTCAGTACGTTAATGAAAAAAATCAATATCAACGCTGTATACCGTAAGCCTAATACGAGTAAGAAACAACCAGGACACAAGATATACCCTTATTTACTGAGAACGCTTACGATAAACAGACCTAACCAGGTTTGGGCACTAGATACGAGTTATATTCCGATGGCAAGAGGATTTGTTTATCTAACAGCCGTGATCGATTGGAGCAGCAGAAAGGTCTTAGCATCAAAAGTCGCTATCACGCTGGAGGCTTGTCATGCTGTTGATGTATTAGAAGAAGCCTTTAAGCTTTATGAAACACCAGAAATTATCAATACAGATCAGGGTAGTCAATTTACAGCAACAATTTTTGTCGATTGTGTCGAAGCAAAAGGTTGTAAACTCAGCATGGACGGTCGAGGGGCTTGGCGTGACAATGTCTTTATTGAAAGAGTATGGCGGTCAGTAAAATATGAATGTGTTTATTTATATGCTTACGACTCAGTCAAGGAGGCTAAGCATTCCATAAGCAAATACTTGGACTGGTATAATCAGGAAAGGCCTCATTCAAATCTGAATAGACTGACTCCTGATGAAGCCTATTATGGTTTGTTGTCACCATTAAAAAAAGCAGCTTAATAAAATGACAGGTATTCACTTATAAATTGATAATGTCTGTTTAAACAATTGGGGCCAGCTCTTATCAACAGGCTCAACGACTATCCAGATATTTTCAGGCGCTAAAATTAATCCAGACATTGAAACAACTCTGCCACCCACTTCGCGGACACTGAAGACGATAACTGCAGTTGATGACCTTTAGTCGCATG
>CAILCX010000191.1 GCA_903832775.1 uncultured Methylobacter sp.
GGGAAGATTGAGTAATGGCGGGGGCTACAGCCTGGAAACTTTCGGAACTTTGCCGGAACATAGCTTTTTTATCAAAGCAACTGCTGAAGGTTGATCCGATCCGGTTCGATGACAACATCGGTCTTGATGAAGTCCAGTTGTTCCTGGACATCGATGTTGATGGGTCAAGGCAGTTGCTGAAGGTTGATCCGATCCGGTTCGATGACAACATCTGTCGTGATGAATTCCGGCTGCACCTGGACATCGATGTTGATGGGTCAAGGTAGCTGCTGAAGGCTGATCCAATCCGGTTCGATGACAACATCGGTCGTGATGAATTCCAGTTGTTCCTGGGCATCGATGTTGATGGGTCAAGGTAGCTGCTGAAGGCTGATCCAATTCAGTTGGATGACAGCATCGGTCTTGATGAATTCCGGCTGCACCTGGGCATCGATGTTGAATCTGATACGCCATAAAGCAATGGCTGAAGATAAACTGATCTAGTTTATTAAGTTATTATTCAAGTGGGTTTTTTCTATTTAATACAGCTCGCGCAAATAAAAACCTAGAGCGACGCAAAGCAGGGGGAAGGCGTTTAGAGATTTGAATACCTACTCCCCTATCTTATTAACCTGTGAATGTTAATGTTTTGTTGCTCCTCCTCCTATTATCAAAGGGTCGCTCATAGCTCGGGCTGCTAGTAATAACAACTCAGTTGGGAAGTCGCACTGAAAATAAGTATAACCAGAATCTTCTGGGTTGCCATGCCAGATAAACAGCTCGTCTGCATGCAGTATTGATGCTGTTCTTCCCACCTCGCTTAATGATTTCATTTTCTCCCAAATACCCAAGAACTTCATCTTTGCAATAATGCTTTTGTCGTCCCTGCAAGCGGTGACGGTTGGTTGATATTTATTATTTAAATCTGACATATTAATTTTCCTTTATTTATATAGCTCGGAACTTTGGTAACTTGGGAAGATTGAGTAATGGCGGGGGCTACAGCCTGGAAACTTTCGGAACTTTGCCGGAACATAGCTTTAACTACTGTAATAATTAATGCTAAGTTCCCGCCTGAGTTCCCGCAAAGTTACCCGCTACAAGGCTTGATAACTCACTAACTTCCTATGTTCCTAAAGTTCCTATAGTTGAATGATGATTGTTATTTAATCCAGAATACAATGGCGCCCTTTCCTGGTTTGCCATCGGCCCTAGCAAGCTGCTGTTGCCTGATTAATGGCGGTGCTGAATTCATCAGGTGATTTAAAATGCCGGTCATTTGGATGCTCGACAATTTACTATGCTTAAAAGCGGTGGTAATTGCCGAACGGCTACAGCCTGAATTTTTACGAATAAATTCCAGTACATCAGCGGCGTTTTCGTTTAGGCGTTCCGACTCCGCTTTGGCGCTCAAGGTCTGGAAAATATAGGTAACTGAAGCCTTCCAATAATTAACCCAAGCAAGGGCGGCTTTAATGTGTACAACTTCAATCAAACTAGACTTATCCATCAGTGCAAACACCATAGCCAACATCCTGGCGTAAATTTCTGTGCGAACCAACAAAGCCCCCGCTATGCCGTCCTGCTCGGCTGTGAGGGCTGGATACTCTTCACACCAAAACTTCATGGCAGCATGGGATAAATCAATACGTTTAGTATTTTTGGCGGTAACATCACCATTTGTAGCAAAACACACCAATTCAGCAATGATACTGGCGACACGATCAATATCTTCGGGTGAAGTTGGTTTCGGCAAGGGAACAAGTCTAGCTCTTGCGACGTGTAGAATAATAAATCGGTTTAAAAATCCACTTAAGGCATCTACATCGGACATCTTCCCAATCAATTCCGGCGCAGTAATATGACCAATTAAGCAAATATGTGGGTCAGTCGCCGCCCACATTGAATTCTTAACTAACGGCGATATAGTTTTCCCGTCCCAAGCCGTTCTAATGGTCGCGGAAAGTGTCGATTTGTCGCGGCTGGCATTTGCCATCAGACCTGCAAATTCTGCCTCTATTAACAATAGCCTCTTGTCGTCGGTGCCGCCCGTGTTGCCCTCTTCAATGTCCCGTACCGCATAACCCAGCCCCTCACCTGATCCCGCGCCGCCTTCATGCCTGGCTAGGGTAACAAAGCCTAATTTAACTTCTACAGCGTCAAATATTTTTCTCACGGTAAATTCAGCCGTTCCTTTTCTGGCCTTTCCAGTCCTACCCGTTATTAGAAAAAATGGCCTTGGATGACAAAGCCCATCACCAATATATTGATATGAAGCTCGGCCAATCATGGCGCTAAAGGTTCCAATAAAGTTAGCTGCAATTGCAACGGGGCTGGCCTCGGAGTGGGCGGTTGCGATCCTGGCAACCTCTCTTAAAATGCCATGATAGCCTTCTTTGGCAAGCACTGGCGGTGGATTTAATAGCTCATCGGCGCGGTTATCTGCCTCGATTAAATTTACTGCCTTTAAATTTGACGCGGTGTTGATGATTTCTGTAATTGGATTATCCAACATGGCAGGCCCCCTTCAAGAAAAGTGCATAGTCGTTGAAGTCCCCTGCAAGGGTTGGAACTGCAACATAACCACCAACGGCAAGAGCTGCGGCTGTTGCCTTGGTCAAGCCTGGGTTACCCTTGGTGTTAACATCATTATCAGCCGCAAAGACAATTACAGCATTTGGCATTTTTTCACGAACAATTTTACCAACTGCCATTAAATTACCCGCTGAAAACGCTATATAGGTTCTCCAGTTTGTTTCCTCGTGCAAGGTTGCTGCTGTTGCGAAGCCTTCACAAATGATAACTTTTTTAGTCGTCTGCTCTCCGATCCACCAAAATAAGCCAGCGACGGAACTCCCGGGCAAAAAATCCTTTGAACGACCAATTATTTTATTTTCTTCTGGGAAGATTGCCTGGATACTCCGCAGGGTTCCAGACGAGTTGAACATGGGTAAAATCAGTGCATCATCAATGACAAGTGTTTGTTTTTGCCCTTCCTCATTTATCACTGACCGCCTCCATTTTGCAACTCTTGCCCGGTGTACCTGGATTTGTTTTTGAACAAAATAGGGGTGATTTTGTGGTGCCGGTTCTGAGCTATGCCAAATATCAAGCGCCCGTATTGCTGCTTGATCCTGTTTTTTCAGCTGCTCCGCTTCACGTCGACGCTGCTCGGATTTGATCCGTTCCAAATCGGCGGGGGCTATCGGTTCGCCTGGGTTCTTGTTTGCAAAAAAAGCCTGCTGAGAATCTGTTTTAAAATTAAAAGCTATTCCGCCCTTGCAATCACTAAAGTTTTTAATACGACCCGCCTTATTCCCCTTTTTCCCATCAATAGCGTCGACAGGGTGAAAGTTGTCATCGTTGGGAAACTGTTTGTACTCAATGCCAACATTAAAACATGCCACACGGCACGCTTCAGCTATATTAATCCAGCTCATTAAAGACCTCCTTTACGAAGATGCTTAACGGCTTCCGATTCGATTTCATCAGTAGTTTTAACGCGGTTTTGCCTGAGCCAACTGTCAAGCTCGGAACGGTCGAAGTAAACCATTTTACCGCGCGGCTTAAAGTGTGGTATTTGTTGAGTTGATGTTAATTTATACAAATAAGAAACGCTTAAGGTGGCGTAAAATGCAGCCTCTTCTATGGATAGCGTTTGTTTATTTGATAAAATTGCTTTGGTTAAGATTTCAATTTTCGCATTGA
>CAILCX010000192.1 GCA_903832775.1 uncultured Methylobacter sp.
ATAATCAGTCGGCTGAAACGGTTCTCGGTCTCATGCCCCTCCCAGGTATCAAGAAAGTCCGAGAGCCTCATGGATAAAATATCCGAATAAAGGGATTGGGGATGGTGAGCGCTTTGCTGGGCAACAAACCTAACCAGTAGACGGCATGCAAGGTATAACCGTCCGGGCGATTGTCACGAAAGCGCCGGTAGAATTTTACGGCGATGACGCCAATCGCCAGGGCGGGTATGAAGTGATCGATCAGCATGCCGGTGAGCATACAGACCATGAAAGGTACGATTTCATCGGCACTCCACAGCAATATGTGAATCGGATCGTCGATGCTTTTAGGGATGGCAACAGGTTCCATAATAATCTCCGGGAAGGATGATCATTATTTTGATGAATCGAATGAACGTGTCGGGTGCAATTAATCGCGTTATTGCGAATTTTTTGTTATGGGCTGTTTTATTTATTGTGGTTTTGAAACCAAAGCCATCATATCTGAGAGAGTCAGTAGGATGTAATTAACTGTCAAATTAGCTTCTTACCGTTCAGCGAAGGTTGTTCAGTAAGGGAGCCAGAAAGAAAAATTTGCGAGCAGTACAACTTTTACTTGGCCATACTAAACTTGAAAGCTCTGCCAGATCCCTAGTTATCGAGGTCGATGACGCGATTGAAATATCGGAATAAAACGAAACTTAGATTTAATAAAACATTTCTGCGGCCGTTGAGAAACGGTCGCATCTCTAAAGCGGACGATTACTTCTGGAAAATCAACCGAGGGTTAAAGGCTCACTAACGGCCATTTAGAGACAGTCACGACCGTCCGCTTTACGGCAAGCAATTTTGCGAAATAGAGTTCATCTGTGCGCTAGGAAGAGACAGCACGGGTTTCTAGTGAATGGGTGGTCGGCCTTGAAAAGCAGTCATTCACCAGCTACCAGCCCTAACTTGACGGTTGGTAGTTAGATTATTAGATTTATAGCTCAATACGAATACCCAGTTCAATGACATGTTCGACGGGTATTTTGAAAAATTCTATTGCGCTTGAAGCATTGTGAAATAAGAATCTGAATAAAGGTCGGCGCCATTTAGCCATGGGACTTTTTCTACGAAAAGAAATTCGCTCACTACCGATAAAAAACGAGGTCTGCTTGTAATCAATCGTTAATCCTTCTTGGGCACACTGCTCTAATGCTTGCCTCACATCAGGACTTTGATGGAAACCATAGTAAAGTTTGACCCGGAAAAAATTATTTTCTTTGCCAAAGGTGCGGATTTTGATCCGGTGTGCGACATCAACATAAGGCTCATCTTTAGTGACTATGGTTAGTACAACAATTTGTTCATGCAATACATGGTTATGCTCAAAATTGTTTAAAAATACCTGTGGCACACCATGTAAGCTTTTAGCCAGATAAATGGCTGAACCTGGCACTGTTTCAGCTTTGTGAGTAGTTATCTTCTCTTCCAAATCCTCAAATAGCATACGCCTCTCATCCTGATGTTCTATCAACAAGGCACGACCTTTAATCCAGGTGGTCATGATCAGAAACAACACAATGCCGACCGTTACCGGCAACCAACCACCATCGGGAATTTTAAGGCTATTGGCAATAAAATACAGCAGATCAAAAGTTAAAAAGAGGGAGAGAAAACCGATACTGGTGGCTTGGTTCCATTTCCACAGCTCCTGAATTACGATAAAGGCCAATATCGTTGTTGAAACCATAGTGCCGGTCACGGCCAGTCCATAAGCAGCGGCCAGTGCCGTCGACGATTTAAAGCTCAGTACTAGGATAAATACAGAAACCATCAACAGCCAATTCACGGCAGGGATATAAATCTGCCCCATTTCGTCGCCCGAGGTGTGAAGAATGTTCATTCGAGGTGAATAACCAAGTTGAATTGCTTGCCGAGTCAGGGAAAAAGCGCCGGAAATAACCGATTGCGAAGCAATAACAGTTGCCAGTGTAGACAAAATTAATAGCGGATATAGCGCCCAAGTCGGTGCCAGCAAATAGAACGGATTTTCTATCGCTGCGGGATGACTCAGCAGTAAGGCACCTTGACCAAAATAATTGAGCAGCAGGGCCGGAAATACAAAGCCAAACCAGGCGTAGCGTATCGGCTTTAACCCGAAATGCCCCATGTCGGCATACAAAGCTTCGGCACCGGTGATGGTCAATACGACCGCACCCATAATTAAAAAGCCTTTCCAGCCCAGTTCAAACAGCATATGTACCGCGTAATAGGGGTTAACCGCCATTAATACGCCAGGTTGCTGGTAAATATTGACCACTCCCATGATACCCAGCACTACAAACCAGATACACATAATCGGTGAAAACAGCTTGCCCATGGTCTCAGTGCCTCTGGCCTGCAACAGAAACAGTCCACCCAATACCATAATAGTAATGGGCACTACATAATGTTCCAGCTTGGGTGCAATGATTTCTAGCCCTTCAACGGCGCTGAGCACCGAAATGGCAGGCGTAATAATACTATCACCATAGAACAATACCGCCCCGATCAAACCGGTGGTAATAATGAATTGAGATTTCTTTGAGTTAAATTTGGCCGTTTGTAAAGCCAATGCTAGTAAAGCGAAAATTCCGCCTTCGCCCTTGTTGTCAGCTCTCATAATGAAAATCGCGTATTTGATAGCTACAACCAGCGTCAATGACCAAAAAATTAGCGAAAGCACCCCAAGCACATGAATGGAATCCGTGGTTAATCCGCCGTGGAATACTTCCTTGACGGCATATAACGGGCTTGTACCAATATCGCCAAATACTACACCTACGGCGCCGAGGGTTAACTTAGCGAGTTGTTGTTTGGGATGTCTTTGTGAATTTGTAATCATTGTAAAATAGTAAATAAGTGGAAAATTAGTTAGAAATGATCTGAGTGACCTTCTGTTATGATTGGGCATTACACTCAAGGCAATACCTCGAATTACAGATACTTTGCACGCAATTATTCTCTATATGCCAAAC
>CAILCX010000193.1 GCA_903832775.1 uncultured Methylobacter sp.
AACCAGAAACTCTTTAATAGCCAACTAGGAGAATACTAGTGAATATCGTTGTTAAAAGCATCACTGATCTAAAAACACCCCAACCTTGTCATGGTAAAAACCTGGCAAACTTGGCCCGCGAATGTTTTGTCAATCATCAGATACTGACGGTCGATTTTGATGGCGTGGAAACCGTTACTCAGGGCTTTTCTCACGAATTGTTTCTGCCTCTGGTTGCGGAATTTGGCGCTGATTTTCTGAGGAGCAACTTAAAAGTTGCCAACGTAACTCCGGATATAGAGGCGATTATAAAGTCGGCCTTTAGCAAAGTGGATGGCTATATTGAACAATGCACGCTTGTTCATAACAAGGAATGTGACGTAGAAATTTATGAACTGAATCTTACCTGGCTGATAAAGGCCCGTGAATTGGCCAGGGAAAATCCAATTCTAGCGGAATTAACGATGGGTATTGGCGATAAAGAGTTGCTTACCGCTCTCAGCCAGTTATCCAGTAAAGACATCCAGCGTATTGCCAAGGCTGGCTGGTTATGTTTTTCACCGCGATTTACGACCCACTTCATTCAGAGTATCGGCACCCGACCGCATGAAGTGGTTGATGTGCTTCTGGGTCTAAGCTGTGAACTTTGATGAGGTGGCAGATGTTAAAGACTTTACATCAACATTCATTGGCACTGGAACTGCTGAGACGTCAGGCCAGAATTTCAATTATCCATAAGGAAACCGGAGTGCCCAAGCCACTGCTTCGAAAAACATATCGGGATTTACATGGCCGTTCTCCGAGTGCAGGCGCATTAAAATATTCCACGAAAGGATTAACACGGAATATTAAAAAATACAAAGAGGCCTCTTTATTTGCGGTTTGCTTTGAAAGAGTCGACGCCAAAAGCCATGAAATGGACATTAGAAAAGTCATTACTGCTTTTGATATATACAAAAAATCCTACCCATCAAGTCAACTCGATTTTTCGGCGGCATGGGTGATTGCAAGGGATTTAATGTCAAAGCAAATTGAGATTGCAAGATGCGCTCATTGTCGGTCTTCCATGCTGTTAAAGGCACGCGAAGACACATTGGAGCGCTGTGGGGTTTGCAAAACCACTGTGTAACTAACCGAGCCATCACTGAAACAAACTGAGACATACGTACATTTAATGGGTGACTCATGGAATGCCAGTATGGCATGCAAAATATTAGATAGCCCATGTAAGAGCACTGGGTGTGATAGCGCCAAGATTATTCATGATTATAACCTGGATGAATCCATACGCTAAATGAGGCGGAAAACTGTACCAAAAAACAATCACATTATTTTCTGCGCTGGAGGAAATGTGAATACACTAGACCTAAATGAAGCAGCCAGTTTTCTTAAAATGAATCCCGAGGTCTTGCGCCGTAAAGCCAGGGCCGGACAGGTGCCAGGAAGAAAAGCCGGCAAGTGTTGGATTTTTGTCAAAGAACATCTTGCTGATTGGGTGTCTGGGCGTTATTCTGAACCCCGGCGAGAACTGCAAGTGATTGACAAATCAACACAAGAGGATAAAAAACCATGTCAATCTACAAGCGAAAAGAAACGTGGTGGATACAGTTCACCGCACCGGACGGACGCAGAGTACAACAAACTGCTGGGACTCTAA
>CAILCX010000194.1 GCA_903832775.1 uncultured Methylobacter sp.
AGTGATGGAAAAAGAACTGGAGGATGGAGGTCTGAACATTTCGGCAAAAATTGGACACACCAACCAGATACTTCCGATCGTGCGTTCTTGGATTCCGCAAAGTCGGAGTATCAGTCCGGAAGAGTTACAGGTAGAAATTGACAAAGGATTAAATGAAGATATGGGACGGAGTGAATAGGGCTCTTATACTTTGGATTGTTAATAGCTAAAAAAACTGACATTATTGTTAAATTATAATTGCATTTATGGAACCAATTCTTCTGGCTATCTGTAAAGCAATAGGTCATGATAAACCGATTTTAATAAACCAAGCCAAGCTATTAGCCATTCTGGTGGGTAATAAATGTCAGTTATTAGGGATTGAATCATGAAAATAGTAATTTCGTTAATTATCTCAATTTTCGCATTCTTGCTAATGCTTAACTATTGCAAGGGTAGTTGCTCACCGGCAGAGTTTTCTGTTTCCTTGTTTCCTATGGCTCTGATTTTATTATTTATTGGGTATCGATTACTTGCTAAAAAGTCGGATTAAATAAAGAAATGGATTCAATTTTCTATCAAAAATTTAGGGTTTAGAGCCTAAAGTTGAAGTTTTTAAACGCTAAGTATCAGTTATAGTCACCCGTTAGGTAATTAAGCCTTCCGGGAATTCAAGATTTCAAAACCACATAACTAAGATTAAAGGGGATTAAAAATGACCACCGAAGCGATTGAAGAGCTGTTACCCGAACAATAACGACCTGGCTGTCAGGTCCTTGTCCTTTTAGCATCAGTCGCGCCATGGCAAATGATGCGGACGAGCAGCGAACAACAAAATCACGCTTAAACTGACAGATTTCCGCTAGCATCGGATAAGAGGGATAATTTCGATCCATAATCATCAAGTCACCTGCTTGGGTATGACTTAAATGATCTATTGCCAAGGTCGATCTCATAGGCTTTAGCCTTGCCCAGCGTTGCATCCATAGCCACCTTATTTAGGACATCGTACAGCACTGATGCCAATGCATACGGACGTTTACCTTGGATTTCTGCGGTCTTGCCATTCGTCCATGCAATAGTGCCGAATTCCTCGCAGATCCCTTCGTTGTTAGGCAGCACAATCTTTGATCCATCAATCCCTAATACTCGAAACCCCCAGAAAGTCTTATAGTCATTGTCGCTATATAAGGTATCAACTACCGCAATTTTGTTTAAGGCAATGAATGCAGTATGTTTCAACTTGTACCTCGTCTGTGAGTATGCGCTAGCAGTCAAGGGAAGTTCGTCAAGCCATGTGATAGCTTCGTTAACAACGTTTTGCAATGACTTTACGCTATTTCTCAAAACCAGAACTAAAACTAATGAGAAGGGCAATCTTCGGTCTCGCGTGAACGATTTTTCACTGTGTCGGTGAAGGGCTTTGAATTCTATCGCTTCAATCTGTTCTTTACTCACTTCAATTGCTCGATGCTTTTTCGCCATGAAAAATTCTAAATTGATTTATTATCTCATGGCTTTACAGGTAATAAAGCTTAACTTAATGGCAGTGACGCTGGAGCGTGGGAATGCAGGTTCAGAGGCTCTAGCGTCGACTTAGTAGATAGCAAACCAGTCGTGCAGATTTGTCAGGCTATTGTTTTAGAGGGGCAAGGTTTTCTGTCGCCAAACACGGGACGCTTGAGCGTCCTTAATGCATTCCCACGCTGGGGCATGGGAATGATGAGGTGTTTTGGGGGTTATTGTTCCCAAGCCCCAGCATCGATTCAGTAGATAGCAAAACCAGACGACGGGCTGTTCAGGCTATTTTCCAAATGCATGTTTTATTCAATTGAATAGTATCGGTTATAATTCTACGTATTTTGTTCAATGTAAAAAATATTAAGTTTTATGAATACTACCCGCACCCATTACGATAACTTAAAGGTTACCAGAGACGCCCCTGTTAGTGTCATCAAAGCAGCATACAAAGCGCTGTGTCAGAATTTTCATCCTGATAAATTTCAAGGTAATAATGAGGAGGCGGAAAGAGTCATAAGACTGGTAAATGCTTCCTACGCAGTTTTAATGGATCCTGCCAAGCGCGCAAGCCACAACGATTGGATTCGGGAGCAAGAAACTAAGCAGCAGGGTGGAAGTGCAAAGGTTGAGGCAACTGACAATGCGGCCGAACCCACCGATTATCAAAAGCAAAACAGCCAAGCGGAGCAAAGACGGCAACAGAAGCCACCGCCATCAAGCACTGATAATGCAAAAGAAATGTTAAACCGCGCCCATGATTTGCATGACATAGGCCAATATGCAGAAGCGTTGACTCTTTATCAATTTTTAGCCAAACAAGGCGAAGCTCAAGCCCAGTTTAAAGTGGGTGTGATGTACGATAAGGGGCAATATGTAATGCAGGATTATGCCCAAGCCGTCTTTTGGTATCTCAAAGCAGCAGAGCAGGGTAATTCAAATGCGCGCTACAATTTAGCAATCAAATATCAATCGGGTCATGGGGTAGCCAAGGACGATGTCCAGGCTGCTTATTGGTATCGCAAAGCAGCCGAATAAGACAGCTTAGAGTGTGTAATCGGAAATAAGGAAAAAAATGACGATCTGCAAGCATTAATCGCTAGTTCGAGAAGGGAATTTGGTTGATTTGTCTAGCTATTAAACGTGTTTTGTTGCTTGGACTGGCTATATTTATTACCCCCCCTAATTCTTTGTGCAGTAAATGCACTAATCCAATAAGATCCCTGAAATCCAAGATGCAAGAGGATCATTCCATTTTTTCTGAATTTAGAAAAACAAGGTATTGAGCTAACCATATTCTTTACATTTTAGTCTGCATTGCTTTACTATTAGATTGGAATAAACGATCGCTTCCAGTACAAAATAACAATAATAATAACTAACGATAATTTTTGATCCTGGTTAAAACAGCTAAGTATCAAAGAGTCGTAATGTACAGACCCCAATCGAGGCTGATTTCGTCATGTCACTATTCGCTTTACCTTCAAAAGGTTGCACCAAAGCGCTGCTAACCCTCTTTTGCCTTTTTGGCTTTTTATTTTTTTCCGAGGTTGTTTTGGCGCACGAGCGCTGGATTCTGTCACCGGAACAAATTAACCACTGGAATTCACAAGTCAGGCCAGAACTTTTTTCTAATCTGTCGCCTTTAAACCTGATTATGATTTCGGGTTTTTCGTTGTTTATTTTTGGCTGGGTCTGGTTAGGATTTACCGGAGCTCGTGAACTATTCCCCGATTTACAAGCGCGTTTGTCTTCCTATGGTGATCATGTCCCGCGTATTTTAAGGGTTTGTATTGCCTGGATATTATTGTCATCCGCTTTAGGTGCGGAACCGCGTTTTGGTATCGACCCCTTCACCTCGCCAACATTTCTTGCCCCCGACCTTGAGCTTAAGCAACTAGGATTGCAATGGTATTGGCTACGCTGGGCAGAAATATTTCTCGGTATTACTATTCTGTTTGGCCTTTATGTTCGAGTATTTTCCGCTCTGGCGATTGCCTTAAGTTTGCTGGGTGGTTATCTTTACGGGGAAGCCATATTGGCTTATGCGGGTGCTTTTATTGGTGGCAACCTTTATTTAATGTTACAAGGCGCCGGCAGACATTATGTGCCTTTGCCCACATTGCCTGTATTTAAAAGATTACAAGCCTGGTTAGCTAATCAGCCTCGGTTAAGGGCTCAAGCGATCATGCGGATTATGACCGGGACTACGTTGTTGTACCTTGGTGTGTTTTTCAAGGTCATGCAACCTAATTTGTCGATCGGAATTATCACACTCTACAAATTACCGATTCTCTCGATCAATCCGGAGGCCTTTACCCTTTTTATGGCCTTGGTTGAAGTCAGTGCAGGCATTTTGATGATGGCCGGGGTGTTATTACGGCCTTTGTCGTTGTTTTTGATCACTGCGTTTTCGGTATTTGCGCTTTTATTACCCGAAACGATGACGGAACACATTCTGTTTTATGGTGTGGTGTTGTCTTGTCTGATCAACTCTGCTGGTCATTTAAAGCATCCAGAACCTCGAGACAAGTCAGCTAATATTGTCATCGTTGGTGGTGGTTTGGCCGCCTTGCAGGCCGCCATAAAAATAGAGAAGTTGATTGGGCAATATTCGCGCGTCAATATTACGCTATTGCACGAACAGGCTAATTTCCTTTTTACTCCATTTTTACCAGAAGTTATCGGTGGAACTGTTCAACCGGGTAATGTGGTTAATCCCTTGCGTCGGATTGTACAGCAAACCCAAGTTGTTGTTGGTCACTTGGAGACCATTGATACCAAAGCAAAAAAAGTAATTGCCAAACGCAAAAATAACGAAACCTTAGAACTGCCCTACGACAGTTTGATTCTGGCGTTAACTGCTAAATCCAGTATTTCAGATATTCCAGGAATGACGGCGCATAGCTGTCCAATCGATTCGGTTGCCGATGCATTACGCATCAGGCAACGAGTATTGGATTTGGTTGAAGCAGCTGAGTTCGAGGCTGACGCTGCTGAAAAAGCCCGTCTACTTAGCTTTGCGGTAATCGGCGCTGAAGAATTAGCCTACGGAGTGGCTATAGAACTGAGTCAGATATTGCGCGCTGCGGAATCCTCTTATTCGGTGTTGAAAAGCACAGGTTGGCAAATACATTTATACGGTGAGCCTAAATCACTTTGGCCCAAGTTTGAAACGCTGATTGGTTCTAAACGAAGCCGAAGTCTGGTCAAGGCCGGCGTTACCGAACACCATGAAAAACACATTAGCAGTGTTACGGAAAAGCAATTATTTTACAGTAACGGTGAGTCGCAAGCGGTAGGCTTGGTTATTAATACTTCCTTGCATTTACCGAGTATTCCAGTTTTAGGTCGAGACGAGTTAGTCGCGCCCTTTAATATCAACGAAGAACTTCGCCTCGAAGGTTTTGAGAGCATTTGGATGGCCGATTTTAGCTCAAATATTGGCCCTCATCCTTTCATGTTCACCAACGATTTAGTCCAATTGGGTGCTTGCGCCAGCTTCAATGCCTGGGCTCATTCTCAGGGATATGTAACACGCAATTTCAAAAAACAAAAATGGTTTCTACAGCCTTACAATATGGGTGAATATTCTCTGTGCCAACTGGGTAGCGTGATTATCAGTGGTAGGCCGGCCTGGTTTATTTCCCGGCTTATCAATTTATTTTCCGTGCCGGGTTTAGAGCGAAATCTGCGGATTATTTTTGATTGGCTTTTGGTGCTCGCATTTCGTAACGACATTGCGGTGCTAGCGCAAACACCTTCTGAGCATTTGCAAATATCGCATTTCAAATCGGGTGACGAAATCTTCCGCCAGGGTGATGCAGCTCAATTAGCTTATGTAGTCGATTGTGGGCGGCTAAAAGTAATTCAAGACAACCGAGTTGTCAAGGAATTGGGGCCGGGTGATTATTTTGGTGAAATCCTGCCGATGCATCTGAATCGTCGCGTTGATACGGTGCGCTGCTTGTCTGACTGTGAGCTAAGATTGGTATCTCAAACCGACTTAAAAGCTTTAATGCAAGGTGGCTGGCTGATGAGCAAAGCTATTCGCAATTTAAGCGATTACCGCGATGAAACCGAGCCACCAAAAGTTGTAGAAGGCATGAAACGGCTTACTTACATCAGTAAAGTTAATGCGTTACTGAGTGAAGATGAGATTATTGAAATTGGCCGTCAGTCGAGTATAAACAATCGCAAAATCGATGTTACCGGCGTATTAATTTCAGCCGGGGAATATTTTTTCCAAATTCTTGAAGGTGAGCAATCGATTGTTGATCAATTGCTGGACAAGATTGGAGGTGATTCACGTCACTGTGATATTACGGTGTTGACTGCGGAATATGGATGTGAGGAACGTTTATTTTCTGATTGGGATATGAAAACTGTTGCCATTAGTGAAAGTACCGACCTGATGCTGCAAGCCGTCGGCATGATGTTGCAAAATATTGCCGAGTCTTATCACATTATCGGTCGCTACACACAACCTGCATTACTCAAATTGCTGACCGATGGGGTTAATCCCTTGACGGTGCCGCTCAAAAACATGGGTAAAATTGTAGTGTCCGGCTGCATGAGTGATTTTTCTGCGCTGACCAAACAATTTTCAGCGCCAGAACTCATTAATGCCTTTAATGATTATTTGGAAATCTGCTCCGCGTCCTTCATTGCCTATGGCGGTCAAGTTGCCCGTTATTCCCGTAGCGGTATCATCGCCCATTTCGCGCCCGATCAGGTCGACATCGCTATCGGTGCATGTGAAGATGCCTATAAGCGGTTGCAGGATTTATTAGATAGTAATTCTCCCTTAGGCTTTAAAGCTATACAGTTCGGTTTCGGCATTGTTTCTGGCTCTCTAATAGTAGGCAACATCGGCTCATCTATTAAAATGGACTATACGGTTTTGGGCAATACTGTTGATGAAGCGATGCATTTAGCTGCATTTGCTCGGGATATGAAACATGCTATCGCAATTGATAAATCCATATTGCCCAATGCTGATGCGTCTTGGGGCTTCTTGCCTGTTGGTGACTTTGAGTTTAGTGATCTGAACCAACTCATAACAATATATACGCTTGCGAATTTTGAAGATAGAAAGCTCACTTTAGCTGACCCCGGGTGATTTTAAATACACGATATAAATACTGGTTATGGCTCTGACAATTAATGATTCGCTCCTGGCGAGTATAGATAAACTGAAGATAGCTTAATTAATGGAGATAAGTGCCGGGTCTGATTCCAAAAGACATGCTATCCCACTCCGTCCAAAAGGTTCGGAGCGCACTTAAATAACGATGAAAAAAAATCAACTCATTTTGGTAGCACTCGGTTCAGTAGCGTTGTTTTTGCCGCTATCCAACATGCTTGGCTTCAATAGCAAGAATGAGCCGATTACAGCTATATCGGGGACTTCGGCTAATTTCGTCAGTGCTACGGAGATTTTTCAAAACAAATGTGTTGATTGTCATTCGCCAGGTATGACGCGTATGCCGATTTACGCCCAACTGCCAATAGCTAAACAACTTATGGCACAGGATATTGAAAAGGCCTCGGCACGATTGGTTATTACAAAATCGATGTATAGTGGTGAATCGAGTTTTACACCTTTGATGTTGGCCAGAATTGAAGGCGCGCTCCGCAACGATTCCATGCCCCCGACTTTATACCTGTCGATGCATTGGACTGATAGCGTAAACGATAAGGAAAAGTCCATCCTCTTGGCTTGGGTCGCCGAAGAGCGTGCTAAATTAGCTTGGAGTGCGGACACCTTGCCAACCCTGAAGGGTGAGCCGATTCATCCGCTGCCCTTGCAAGTTAAGCTAGACCCTAAAAAAGTCGAGTTAGGACGGGAGCTATTTTTCGATCACCGTTTATCGGGCGATAACACTATGAATTGTGCATCCTGTCATAGTCTTGCCAAGGGCGGCACTGATCACGCAAAAGTTGCCACCGGTATTCGCGGCCAACAGGGACCGATCAACTCACCTAGTGTCTATAACGCAATGTACAATGTTGCCCAGTTTTGGGATGGTCGCGCAAAGAATTTAGTTGAGCAAGCAGCGGGACCGGTAGCTAATCCTGGGGAAATGGGCGCTGAGTGGGGGAAAGTAATCGATACGCTAAACCAAGTCGAAACTTATCGATCCGCGTTTGCCGAGTTATTTCCTAATGAAGGCTTAACCAAAGCTACGGTAACCCAGTCGATTGCTACTTTTGAAGAATCGCTGGTAACCGCCAATTCGCGTTTTGATCGTTATTTGAGGGGAAGCGCGGAAATTCTGTCCGCCAATGAAAAAGAAGGCTACGAGTTGTTCAAGGAACATTGTGCATCGTGCCACTTTGGTCCTGTATTAGGCGGACTGTCCTTTGAAAAAATGGGGCGTAAGCAAAATTACTTCCAGCAACGTGGCGGCGCATTAACCGAAGCTGATAATGGCCGCTTCAATGTCACCAAGCAGGAAAATGATCGTCATTTGTTCAAGGTGCCAACATTGCGCAATGTCGAACTAACTTTCCCCTATTTTCATGATGGCTCGGTCGCGACACTGGAAGAGGCGGTTAAAATTATGGCTCGCGTGCAACACGATAAGGATTTAAGCAAAGATGAAGTTGATAAAATCGTTGCTTTCCTCAAAACGCTGACGGGTGAGTATCAGGGCAAATCAGTCAGCCTACTGAAAGAAGAGGATTTCTCAGTAATCTCAAAGTAAAGCGGCATTGATGGATCATAATGAGTCAGTATGGCCGCCATAGTGGTGGAAATGCCCATCAATTATATTATAAGATATTATTTTATAATGTTTTTTATTATTATGAGCCATATCGTTCAAATGGCTAACGATATGGCTAGGACTCTTCAGTGAAACATATTAAGCCTTATGGTAGAATTAAAGGTTGCATCAACCTTAGTAAATAACAATATGTTTTTAAAAGATTTTTACAGTATTCAAGATGGCAGTGTCAGTATTGCTTCCGAACAAGCCAGTATGTTTGCCAAAGAAGTTGCGCATGACTTCAATCCTTTGCACGATGTTGATGCAAAGCGTTTTTGCGTACCAGGCGATTTGTTGTTTTCTCTGGCATTGGAGAAATATGGCCTTAGCCAAAATATGCACTTTATTTTTTCTGGTATGGTTGGACATGACGTATTTTTGAATTTTCCAGACACCGATGCCGAGCAGATTGATGTGAACGACAATCAGGGCAAAACCTATTTGCAGGTCGCACGTTTAGGAGACATTAGTCGGGACTCAACATTAATTGAAAGCTTTATACGCGATTATGTGGCTTTTTCAGGACAAAATTTTCCTTATGTACTAGTGCCCTTGTTAGCCCAGGAAAATGTTATGTTTAACATCAATCGGCCACTGGTGATATACGAAAGTATGACACTGTCATTTCATCATCTTGATTTTCGGCATGCGTTCGTGGAAATGTTGGAACCGAAAATTGAAGTCAACGGTAAACGTGCCACCGCTTTTTTACACTTTCAGATCAAGTCGGGCGAAGATATAGTTGGAACGGGCTTTAAAAAATTAGCGATCAGTGTGCCGAGTGCTTATGAAGCTTTGCCGATGCAGGCGTTTGTTGATGAATATCTAGCCAGGAAAAATGACTATCTGAGTAACTTGATGGTGTCAGGTTAGCTCTTAACTATTCCAACAGCTTCACTAGTTAAGTGACAATACCAAAGTAGTAAAGTTCCTTAATAACTTTGCAATCTGCGGTATTTTTTGTGTCCAGTTATCTCTTTGTACATGATGTTTTTTGGAGCATTCTCAGGCTTCGGTGTTACTGATGTTATATTCTTTATGATTTTGAAAAACACAGTTCAGTAGAGTTGCGGGTCCGCACCGGTAAAATATACAATCAATTCGAATTAGGGATTTGAGATGTCAAATTTTTTTTCCAAGCAACGCATTATTGCCGAGCCTGGCTATAATCGCTGGATGGTTCCACCTGCAGCCCTAGCCGTTCATTTGTGCATTGGTCAGGCCTACGCGTTCAGTGTTTTTAATAATCCACTATCACGAGTTATTGGTATTACCGCATCCGCACCAGATGATTGGAAGTTAACTACATTAGGCTGGATTTTTAGTTTAGCCATCGTTTTTTTAGGTTTATCTGCTGCTTTTGGTGGCAAATGGTTGGAGAAAGTAGGTCCTAGACTGACTATGTTCGTAGCAGCTTGCTGTTTTGGTGGCGGGTTTTTAGTTTCAGCCTTAGGTGTGTCTCTGCATCAAATATGGCTGGTTTATTTAGGTTATGGGGTTTTAGGTGGAATTGGTTTGGGTTTAGGTTATGTTTCACCGGTTTCAACCTTGATCAAATGGTTCCCCGATCGTCGAGGCATGGCCACTGGTATGGCAATTATGGGCTTTGGAGGAGGTGCAATGATTGGTGCGCCCCTGTCAATATTGTTGATGGATCATTATAAATCAGCTGCCTCAGTTGGTGTAATAGAAGCTTTTATCATACTGGGATGTCTGTATTTTGTCTCTATGCTGATCGGTTCTCTTGCGATTCGTATTCCTCCCGAAAATTGGCAACCAGATGGTTGGGTTGCTCCTGTTATTGAAAATGATATGATCACCAAACATCATGTTCATATTGACCAGGCATTAAAAACTCCACAATTTTATTTACTTTGGCTGGTTCTTTGCCTCAATGTAACTGCAGGTATCGGTGTTTTAGGGCAGGCTTCGGTCATGATCCAGGAGATATTTAAAGGAGCTATAACAGCGCCTGCAGCCGCCGGCTTTGTTGGGCTGCTAAGTTTGTTTAATATGGGTGGTCGATTCTTTTGGTCGTCTGCATCCGATTTTATTGGCCGAAAAAACACTTACTTTATTTTCTTTATTTTAGGTGTTGGACTTTATGCTTCTGTGCCATCAATTGGTGCCTCAGGTAATGTAGGTTTATTTATAGTGATGTATGCGCTTATCTTAAGCATATATGGGGGTGGTTTTTCTACCATACCGGCTTATTTAGCAGATATTTTCGGCACCCGATATGTGGGCGGAATACACGGCCGATTACTGACTGCGTGGGCAACAGCGGGGGTTCTAGGGCCAGTGTTAGTTAATTACATTCGCGAAGCTCAGATTGAACAAGGTGTTGCTAAAGCAGATGCCTACAGCGTGACCATGTATATTATGGCAGGGCTTTTGAGTTTGGGTGCTTTATGCAATCTGATGATCCGCCCTGTCCATCAAAAACATCATATAAAACATAATGAGTTTGATGAGATTGACGGTATTTTTCCGCATTCAGATGATTAAATCATGATAAAAAAACTCGCAAGTCGCCGCCACAGGAAGATAACATGAAGAATTTAAAATCTGAGTTGCTAAAATTAATACTATTCTGGCTTTATGTCAGCATCCCGCTTGCGTGGGGTATATGGTCAACTTTACAAAAGACACTTGCATTGTTTAGCTAATCTTTGATAGAGCGTTGTGTCATTATGCTATCTCTGTCGATGCGGCTCTAAGCAGTATTGTCGCCTCCTGGACAAGGTGAAATTCCAGTTTCTCGTAGGCAAAATCAATAATTTGTATCATTCAGCTAACAGAACAGCAATAGCTGACTTGGCATTACACTGCGCTATTACTTCTGCTAACTGCAATTCATTCAATTTATGTTTGATAGCTTCAGTACCATTGAAGTCAAATACTTGATAATCCTTTTTGGCAAAGGTTACGATTTGGCACTTCTTGAACGGCATATTTTCAAAGGGCATTTTTGTGGCATTCAGATTTAATGGCACTGTCCCTTCCAAACTGGGCGCATAAATCAGAAACTCACCTTTCATCGCCAGCACTGCACGATATTGATTTGCAGTGGTCAAATATAAATGACCAAATTCAACGTCTTTTTCTTTTAATTTCATATGATTGAGCCCCTTGATTTCTTTCATTCCAATACAACTTAATGCTCATTTTTTGCAAACTAACAGGGAAGTAATCATGATGGGTCCACAAAACCCGCTCTGGTCGCAATTATCGTAAACTCCATGACCAGTTCTTCGTTATTAACCAGCGTCAATGGCGTCGGCAGGCCGTCTTGGCCCAGTTGACTTCCGATTACTGGTTCTATACAAACATATTCATGCTTTTTATCACTCCAGATAGCAAAGACAACAGCGTGATTTTCAGTGATTGGCGATAGCTTGCAATTCATTGATGCCGTGTACTTGTCTGTTGTGAGTTTGACTTCTTCGGATAACGATGCAGTGTTATATCTTTGCATGCTATCGTGCGTCAGTGATGCTATGTCTACCCGAGTAGACCCTATTTCAATAAAACTGTTTTGCGTGACCGAAAAATAGGGATGAAATCCTGGTCGAATCCAGGCAGTGTCTGATAATGCACGAATGGTTACGGTCACTTTAAGTGTTTTACTATTTTGTTCGTCGATTTCTTCCCAATCTGTAATAACCTCAACACTTCCCCAGTTATATTTGGCAGGAGCTGAAAGGTTTTTTGCGTGTGGCAGCGTAATATCGCAAGCAGTTGTTCTATATTCGCCGTGTTTAATACTAAAGGGCGGAGATAACTCCTCAAAATTAGGTATACAAAGATAGACTCCACCACGAGAGCCACCACCTTCTTTGCTATGCAGTGGCTCGACAATATTAATATCATCTAATTGCCAATTTATTAAGGTGCCGGTATCGTTAAATTTTATAATAGGAAGTAAGTAGTTAAAGGGAAAAACAGCTTTGAAAATTTGCCTGTTTTACAATAAAAGAGAGTTAAAAATCCCAATAAAGAATCGCTATAATATTGAACATATTTTTTTATTGGAAAGCTCGGCGCTGATTAGTGGCAAATATTGAAAGTCATTTAACAGGAATGGAATAATACTGGCTTTTTTGGATTGAAAATTCCGCAATTGTTGCAGTTAATGTAGGTTTCTTATTTTGAACTGCGCCAAAATTGTGCCATTTAAAATTTCAGACATGAAAAAAGCACTTGGCATGTGCCTAAGTGCTTGTTTTATATGGTGGCGATAGGTGGACTTGAACCACCGACCCCGGGGTTATGAATCCCGTGCTCTAACCAGCTGAGCTACATCGCCATTTAAATGGGAGTGTTATCTAGCCGTTAATTATATTGGGCGCTTATATTAATGTCAATCCTTGATATGCGTTTTAAGTGGCCATACAATTTTAAGATTATGAGTTTTACAATATGTGCTCATATTATTCAAGAAAGTGTGTTTAGTTCATTTCAGTTAGCACTGAACAAATAGTCATTTTTTAAACAATGGTCCAGCCATTTTTGCAGGAAATAGTTTAATCGCCATTTGTAATTCATGATGTCACGACTCAAGCTCGCGTCTTTAAAGACCTGTGTAACTGCTTCTCGGGCATGATCACTTAATACTTCGGCTAGATGGGCATCCAGATAAACTCTGATTTTTACTGCAGGCGCCAATGAATCCTCGCTGCTTTTCTTGAAGCAATGACTAAGTTCCAGGGTCAATGTATAGGGTGTGCGTTCGATGATTTCAAGATGCAAGGCAGTATGGAGTGGCGCAAAGCCGGTTGCCGCATCTTTAAACGCCATTAAGTCCGGAATTAACCTGAAAAGTTTTTGGTAATTTGATTCACACACGTGTTCCAGGCAGACTGATTTATTAACCGGATTAACAAAACTCATGATGGCCGTCAGTTTTCACGATAACAGGCATGGGCGCTGGCAGTTTCCCATAAAACTACTTGAGCTACATTAAAACCGGATTGCTTGAGATGCCGATAAATCATTTTACTAAGGACTTCGGCGGTAGGATGTTCGTCAAGTGCAAGAAAACGCTCCTTGTTTTCAATCAGCATAGGAATGATCGGGTCATCTTTATGTAACAGGAAATTGTGATCAAGCGTAAGGTCGATATAAGCCTCAACACAGTCTCTTATTTCAGAAAAGTCACAAACCATTCCTTGCTCGTTCAGGTGTTCCTGTTCTATGGAAATAGAAGCTTTAACGCTATGACCATGTAGATTTCGACATTTACCGGGGTGATTCATTAATCGGTGTCCGTAACAAAAATAGACCTCTTTGGTAATCGTAAACATAATTTTCAATAATTTAAAATGACAGGAGCTTCAGCTCCCTTTTATACTCTTTATGGTCGCAGCAATTTCATAACTGCTTTCGCCTTGCTGGGTACACCTGATTACTTCAATAAATGCAGTCATCGGTGGAGTAACAGTGCTTTTAGGAATAACATTTATTTCCATCGCTTTGCCAAGTTCAAAAAAACGGTCAGCAATAAAAGAAACTCCGGCACCACTGATTGACGAACATCGACCAGGATGCAATATATCTGAATCCGCAAGTTTGTAGGTGATGTCACAGTCTATTTCCATGCGAATAAAACTACGTTTTTCATCATAATTCAACATATTATGTCCTCGAAATAAGTTTAATTTGATTGCAATCACTGGCCTGTCGTATGGCTCAAGCTGGCAAGTTTACTATAAAAAATATAATAGTAGGGCATGATTTACTTGATGAGCTCATTTTCAGGACTCTAGCTCAAATTGCTGAATTAGTTTCAACAGCTGGAAATTAATCTGACAATGTAATATTGTGCAACCCTAATGATCAAAACAACCAGACCTCCGAGTATTTTTAATAATGAAAAAAGCCATCGTTTTAACTGGAATAACAACTACAGGTACACCGCATTTAGGTAATTATGTCGGCGCAATCAGACCTGCTATTGCTGTAAGCAAGGATGCCAATGTCACCCCTTTTTATTTTCTTGCCGATTATCATGCCCTGATTAAATGCCAGGAACCCGAGCGAGTCAGGCAATCCAGTCTTGAGATTGCCGCGACCTGGCTGGCTTTAGGCCTGGATACGTCGAATGCGGTTTTTTATCGGCAGTCTGATGTGCCGGAGATCCTTGAGCTTTCCTGGCTTTTAACCTGCGTCGCTTCAAAAGGCTTGATGAACAGGGCGCATGCCTATAAGGCAGCCGTTGCAGAAAATGAGCAAGGCGGAGAGAATGATCCTGATAAAGGTATTACCATGGGCTTGTTCAGTTATCCGGTGTTAATGGCTGCTGATATTCTAATGTTTAATGCCAATAAAGTTCCGGTTGGTAAGGATCAGATTCAGCATATTGAAATGGCCAGAGACATTGCGGGTCGTTTTAATCACATTTATGGTGAACGTTTTGCATTACCGGAAGCGGTCGTTGAAGAGCATGCATCAACCTTGGCGGGTCTGGACGGCCGAAAGATGAGCAAAAGCTATAACAACACTATTCCCTTATTTGAACCTGAAAAAAAATTAAGAAAGCTCATTAACAAGATTAAAACCAATTCATTGGAGCCGGGCGAGCCTAAAGATCCGGAAGGTTGTACCTTATTCAGTGTTTACCAAGCCTTTGCTACGTCAGCGGAAGTTGCCGAAATACGTCAACGTTATGCCGCAGGTATTGGCTGGGGCGAAATGAAGCAAGTGTTGTTTGAGCATATTAATGAGCACATCACCCCTGCAAGAGAGCGTTACGAAGCATTGATGCAGGCACCTGAACATATCGAAGAGCAATTACAGGAAGGTGCAAAAAAGGCTCGTGCGGTGAGTGTGCCATTTATGCAGGAGTTACGTAAGGCTGTGGGAATTTCGAGAATTTCTTTATAAATCAATTTTTTGCTACAAAATAATGACATCAGATTATCATTTTGTAGCAATGTAGCTGATTTATTACATTAACTGTCCTAAGGCAAAGGCGCCCAAATAAGTCGCAATAAAATAGAACAAAGACATGATAGAACTGGCGAAAAGGTTAACGGACAGAACTTGTTTGAAAATATGTGTCACCAAAACATAGCTCCACAACAGAAGTAACGCCAAAACATAATAACTTGGTGCATCTTCACTTACGGTCAACCAAACCAATACCGGCACAATGAACAACGCAACGATATTGGTGCAAAACATAATTGCTGTAGTAACCTGCACATAGGCATATAGTGTTTTGTTAAAAAACAACATTATGCCTATAAACAAAAGCGTTAATAAAGCCGCCATACTGACTTCGACGAATGCCTCGATAGGGTCATCCGTCATATTAGCCTGCATGAAATATTCGACAACAAAGTAGAACAACAGATTTTGTTTGAAAAAATCGACTGATCTTGGCAGTTCAAGCGGGTTGGTTTTTAACCCGCAAAGTGGTAAATACTGTTTTAGATGATCCATAGTTGCCTAGGGTATCGTGCTTATCATTTAAAGTCAGTTGAATCTGGTTGCCCCATTAATGAAAATCCATCATAAGTACTGAAATTGTCATTTAATAACTGCACCAGTTCTTTGGTTTTAGCGGATATTTGCGCCAGCCGAAGTTTGGTTTTTTTATTCCAGCCCTTGGGTTCTGATATCGGTAAAAGCATGCGATTAAACGTCAGGTTTTTTTCAAAAATGCCGGCCAGATTTTCCATTAAATGAAGTTCTTTTTGGCGGGCATTCAGTTGATTGATGATGACCCTTGCTTGAACCTTGCTGAACAGAATATGTAAGGGAACCATGATGGCTATTATTATGATAAGGATGACGGGGCCAATAATTGGGTCTATCAAAAGCTCCAGAATACCGGTTTCAATTTCTGCAAAAACAGCGAGAGTCGCTATAAATCCAAGCACAATAAGGCTGGAAAAAGTAGAGCGGTCTTTCCATATCTCAATGGCTTTTTTTACTTCCGGCATTACTACGTCATTAATATGACGAACATTTTTTTCTAATGAGTTCAATATGCGATAGGTCCGATCATGTCCTACATTGATAATGCGCTGATCTATCTCACTAAAATTAGGAGAGTTTTGGGTTTCCTGGCTGGGTAAAACAATGAATTGACCGGTATTTAAACCCAAGCTGGCTAATTTTCTTTGCCATGAAGAAATGATTTCGTTATTGCCAGGCGAACTTAACATGCCAGCAGGCTTGTCAATAAGGTAAACGAATTTATTGGAATCCTGATGGAGAGTAATTGTCTCTATCACCTCGTCAACCAACGGTGAAGTTGAATCAAAAATATCGGTAAAAACCAAAACTAGATCAGAGTTTTCGATGCTATGTTTCGCTAATAAGGAGATGATAGGGTTAGAGGGAGCAGCGCTAATGTTAGGCGTATCGATAAAAAGCTTGCTTTTCAGGTGGTCTGAATTAATAGTTTTTAATTCCAGATAAGAGTTGATTCTATCACCTTCACCTTTCTGTTGTTGCTCGATTTTATTGCTAATTTGATAAAACGGGAAACGGTGATCTACATCCAACGCAGTTCCGGGTAAAGTCGATGGACTGGCGTGATTATTATGTAGCAAGACAGAAAATTTATGACTGGCTGTTTGAATTCCGGAAAACTGATTGTCCGAGTCCAGGTAGCTATTAATAAATCGTGATTTGGCTGTTGAATTGCCGCCTATCAAAGTGATGATAGGCCACCAGGAGTTTTTACTGGCAGTGGTTTCTTCTAGGTCAATCAGTCCTAACTCATATTCAATTTGGTCTATTTCCTGAAAGACTTTTGATGCTTTCAGTAATACGGGATTTTCAGCGGCGAAGTGTTTTTCAAGGTTAAGCAGGTATTTGCTTGCAGTCTTTTCAATCATCAGTTTTATACCGTTATTGTTATATTTTCATGAAAAAAAGGATGACGAAGTATACACCTAGAATAGGCTGGCAATACAATAAAACCGGGCTGAAAAATGCAGTACCTTATGCTTGCAAAATAAATCAATATCTTTCTTTTCGTACTCAACTGGATTGGATTTGTAGTATATTGAAGCTTAAACAATTGAGCCTTGTAGAAGTGGTATAAAAAGTTAAATGATAAATGCGAAGGTGGAGGTTATTGTTCGAGGTTTTGTTTTTTCAGTCATGACTTTGTTGATATCTGGCTGTAGTGTTCCATTCTTTGGTGGTTATGGAGCAAACCATCAGTCACTTGAGGACTTTAAGAGCCATGTGGAAGAAATATTTCGCTTACAAAATCAAATGAGCAGTGAAGTCATAATGCTGGTTGAAAGTGGCGAAGAAAACAAACATGATGCTTTGAAACTGGCTGAACAAAAAATGCAAAAAACATGCGCGGATCTGAATGAATATGCCTCCCGTGATATTGACGGTTTAAGCATTAGCTTTTCTTTACATAGACGCGTTGAAAAATCTGCAATAGATTGTGAAAATGCAGCGTTGGCGATAAAGCCGCTTTTAAAATAATAAGGGCTAAAGCCATCCCGCTTTTTTAAATCGGCGGTATAAAATGCAGCAAACCAGGACAATGGTGGTCAACGCTACAGGATAACCGTACTTCCAATGCAATTCCGGCATGTTTTCAAAGTTCATTCCCCAGACTCCCGCGAAAGCCGTCGCAATAGCGAAGAGTCCGGCCCAGGCCGCAAGTCTTTTGGTTACTTCACTTTCCTCGATAGTTACCATCGATAAATTTACCTGAATTGCAGTTCCTATGGTGTCGCGAATTCTATCTATTGAACCATTGATATGACTAAGATGATCGTAGACATCGCGAAAATATTCCTGAGTATTAAGGCAAACGTTGGGTACTTGTCCCCGATGTAATTTGCCAGCGTCTTCCATCAAGGGGGCAACTGCATGTTTAAGTGCCATGACTTTGCGCTTCAGTTGATAAAGTCTCTCGATATTGGAGCGTGCAGATCCTTTCACGAAAATATGCTCTTCGATATTTTCCAATTCAGTTTCAAGTGTATCCAATACGGGAAAATAGCGATCAACGACAGCATCCATAAGTGCATAAAACACAAAGCCAGACCCTTGGCTTAATAAGTTAGGTTCTCTTTCGCAGCGCGCCCGAACTCCCAAAAAGTCTTCTTTGCTGCGGTTTCGCACCGAAAGCACATAGTTTGTGCCGACAAAAACATCGACCTCACCGATGATTAACTCGTCGTCATTCATTGCCACTAATTGCATTACGGCAAATACCGAATCGCCATATTCTTCTATTTTGGGACGTTGATGACTATGCCAGGCATCTTCTACAGCAAGCTCATGAAGATTAAATTCCTCACGCATTTTTTCAAGTTCGGCAAGTTCGGCATCCAGTAAGGCAACCCAGACAAAACAGCCTGGAATAATCAGATAATCACTGATTTCCTCAATTGAAATATCTTTCAGTTTTTTTCCTTCCTGGTAAGCAATGCAGTTAATTAACATAAATAATCCTCTTGTGATTTATCTACTTCTTGCTTAATGCCTCTGAATTTTCCATAGCGCAACAGGATGACTGGCAATAATAATAAATTGAGTAACGTTGACGAAGCCAGTCCGCCAATAATAATGGCGGCCATCGGACCCATGATTTCACGACCCGGATTGTCACTATTGAACGCAATCGGGAACATGGCCAGGGCGGTTACCAATGCTGTCATCAGGATGGATGGTAAGCGCTCCAGAGCGCCCTGAATGGCAGTTTCCAAGCGCCAACACTTGCCTTCGACCTCAACCAGAAAACGATAGTGCGACAACAACATAATACTGTTGCGCACGGTAATACCAAACAGCGTGACAAAACCCACGATGGAACCGACTGACAAGGTGGCACCGGTTAAAAACACCGCAGCAACTCCACCGATCAGTGCAAAAGGTAAGTTGGCAAGTGTCAGCAACATGTTGCGGATACTGCCGATAGCGATAAAAATAAAAATCAGCACGCCAACTCCGGCCAACAAGGAGTGCAGAATCAATGCTTTACGAGCCTGTGCCTGTTCAACTGCCGCGCCGGTAAATTCCGGATATATATCAGCCGAAAAAGAGACCTCTTTTAACACCCGCGCTTTAAGTTCTGCAACAAAGTCATCCAAATCCCGTTCAAGCACATTGCCGGTAACGGTTTGCCGCCGCTGTGAACCTTGATGCAGAATATTATAACGACTGGCCGAGTGTCTGATTTCCGCAACCTGCTCCAAAGTTATCATCGTTCCATCTTGCGTTCTAATCGGTAACTTGGCGATTGATTCAGGTTGCTGCCGAAGTTCCGGTGTCAAGGTCACCGCGACATTGTAAATTTTATTGCCCTGAATGTTTTTACCGACAACCCGGGTTTCGTAAGCCGCCTGCAATGTATCGACAATCTGCGCTGGTAAAACACCCCAGAAATTAAGTTGATCAAGACTCAGGTCAATTTGCAACAGCGGCGTGCCGGGCGGTGAGCGTAACTGCACATCGGTGGCTCCGGCAACATCGTTCATAATCCGCGAGACCGCCTTGGCTTTGGTATCCAGCAGATTCAGGTCATTACCGTAAATATTAACCACAACTGAGGCTGTGTAGCCGGAAATAGTTTCATCAATCCGCTCCGTTAGAAAAGTATTGGCTTCAAACAAAATCCCGGGAAATGCGACCAGAAATTCCCGCAACCGGTCTTTTATTTGCTGCTGTTCAGCACCTGACATTGACTCCAGTCGCACTTCATACTCGCTGTAATGGCTACCGTAAGTATCCGCGCCACGCTCTGCGCGACCAGCCCATTGTGAGACTGATTGTACGCCGGGAATTGCCATAAATTGTTCGGTTAACTGGCTGCCGATTCTTATCGATTCCTGCAACGAGGTGCCGGGAATGCTGCTGGTATGAATAATATAATGACCTTCGCGTAATTCGGGCAGAAATTTGCTGTCGAGATTTAAAAAAGCCATCAAGCCTGCCAAGCAAACAGCAATACTGGCGGTAATCATCGGTTTAAACTGTTTGGAAACCGCGCGAAGCAGCCGTTTGTAAATAGGTTTGAGCCATCTGATCAAGGGCGGATCATCATTGCCTATCACCGCGTTACCGAGTAAAACATAACACAGGGCTGGCGTTAAAGTCAGAGCTACCAGCAGCGACATTAAAATCGCCAGAATATACGAATAACCCAAGGGTGCAAACAATCGTCCGGCAACTCCGTTTAGCGTCAATAATGGAACAAAAACCAGTGCGACAATAAAACTGGCGTAAACTACCGAGCTGCGTACTTCCAGTGACGCGCTGTAAACGACGCTGGCAACCGGTTCTGGTTTTGCCAATAAACGATTTTCGCGCAAACGTCGGAAGATATTTTCAGTGTCGATAATCGCATCATCAACCACTTCACCCAGGGCTATTGCGAGACCGCCCAGTACCATTATATTTAGATTAACTCCGGCTTCCAGCAACACAATCACTGCACCAATCAGTGATACCGGAATGGCTAGCGCGGAAATAAATGCGGTACGAAAATTAAACAAAAACAAATACAGAATAATCAGTACGAACAAGCCGCCAATCAATAAATGTCCTGACAAATTGCTTAACGATTTTTCAATGTAATCAGCCGGACGAAACAAGTGTGAGTAAAAGCTGATTTCTTGTTTGGCAAAGAGCGGCTCGAATTCTTTCAGCGTTTCTTCCACCTGTCTCGAAACTGATAAGGTATTAGCGCCGTATTGGCCAATCACCATCATCACAATGCCGGGTTTGCCCATTATTTGGGCTGCGCCAATCGGTGGCTCGGGTGCATAGTCAATTGTTGTGACTTCGCCCAGCGTTATGCTACGCCCCTGATCCCGTTTAACCAGGATTTTGGCAAATTGTTCAGGAGTCGCCGGTTGTCCGGCTAGTTGTAAGGTAAAACGTTGATTGCTGTTTTCGATAAATCCGCCTCCCTGAATTGTTCCGGCCTTGGCTGCAGCCTGAATAATATCTTCCAGTGTCAGATTAAAACGATGTAAACGTTGCGGATCAACCTGAATTTGAAGTTGCTGAATGTCGCCACCAAAGACATTAACATCTGCCACGCCCGGCACCGCACGCAAGCGTGGCACTATCGTCCAGTCAACCAGGCTGCGCAAAGCCATTAAGTTGGGCACATTTTCCTTGCTTAAACCGATGGTTAATACGGTTGCGGAAGACGAAGACAGTGGTATCAAAATCGGCGTAATGCCTTGCGGCAGTTGCCCCGACAAACTGGTTAGCCGTTCACTGATCAATTGGCGATTGCGATAGACCTCGCTGTTCTCGACAAAGGTCGCGATAATAATCGATAGTCCCTGGATGGATTCTGAACGTACCGATTTCATGCCAATCAGGCCGCTAATGGTCATTTCGATTTGCTGGGTTACCAACACCTCAACCTGCTCGGATGACAGGCCTGTCGCTTCGGTCTGAATGATGACTTGTTTGGGTGAAAATTCGGGGAAAATATCCAGGCCGGCGGTAGCAAAACGATAGCTACCATAGATTAGAATTAATATGGCAAGTGCAATGACGATACCGTAAAAACGGATGGAGACGCGGACTAAAGTGACTAGCATGAAGTAGTTATTTGATTTGTATATTGGGCTGATGTTACGCAGTAACTCGAGAAGGTGCAATTATTAGGGTAAAGGTATGCCAAAAAATTAAAGTGTTAACACTCCCTTACTCCGATTCTCCATCCGTCTCAGTAATTCAGACATTATTAAACGATATAGCTCATCACCCAGATATTTGTCTTCGATGCCGCTATCAATGTTGGGATTGTCATTGACTTCAATGACATAGCCTTTGCCATTTTTTTCTTTGACATCAACACCATATAATCCGTTGCCAATTGGCTGGGTTGCTTTTAAGGCAGCTTCCAGCACTGCTTTGGGAACTTCAAAGGTTGGCAGGGTGGCAAAGTTGCCGCTATCGGTTCGACTTTCGCCATGACGATAAATCTGCCAGTGATTCTTTACCATGTAATAACGACAGGCATATAAAGCTTTGTTATTGAAAATGCCGATACGCCAGTCAAAATCAGTATAAAGAAATTCCTGTGCCAGTAGCAATGCAGATTTTTGAAACAGTTCTGCAACTTTGAGGTTTAACTCCAGTCGGTTATCTACCTTTACAATGCCGCGTGAGAATGAACCGTCCGGAATTTTTATTACCACAGGAAAACCGGCTTCCGCCTCTACTCTATCTAGGTGGGCGTTGTTATCTTTGTGTAGAATCCAGGTTTTAGGAGTAGGTACACGATGTGTCCTAAACAAATCGGCAAGATACACTTTATTGGTACACCGCAACATCGAGGTCGGATCGTCGATAACAATCAGTCCCTCAGCCTCGGCTTTTTTTGCAAAACGATATGTATGATGATCGATGCCTGTGGTTTCGCGTATGAACAAGCCATCAAACTCAGGTAAGCGCACATAGTGTTGCTGGGTAATCAGTTCTATTTCAATGCCCAGTTGTCTGCCCATTTTAATAAACTTTTTGAGGGCGCCACGGTTACTCGGCGGTAGTTGTTCTTCGGGATTAATCAAAATTGCCAAATCAAACCGCGCCGCTTTTCGGGTTCGTCCTTTGCGCCAAACTTTGGTGCTAAATTTATCCAGTGCATCGGCAAAAATAGTTTGCATCGCGTCGTCTAGATTTCGGTGCGATACCGCATTCAAGTCCACAATTTCCCATTGTTGTCGGTAACATAGCTTTATTTCCAGAATGGGGCAGGAGAATCGTTCAAACAACAGTCTGGCTAGTTCACCAAATGCCGGATCTTGCGTGGTGCCGAAATAACTCATCAAAGTTATTTCCTTGCCATGATCAGAACATCTAAAGGCGCGAGTCAGGGTTTGGGATAAATCTTCGAGCTGTAATCGGTACAGCTCTTTTTTGCCAAGATCATTAAGTACCTTTACCGAAGGAATAACGTGATGGCCACGTGCTTCGGCCAGCAATGAGCAATAATAACCGTCAGCAAGATAACGAAAACTGCTACATAGATTAATAATGCGGACACGCTGAGGCGAATCACCTTGCTCGGTGGCAAGATAGGTCTCAAAAGTGATGACCTGATCACTGGGATAATAGGGATTCCAGTCAGACAAATCATCAACGACCAGCAGGGTACGCGCCATAAATAAATCCTATTGTTAAATTATGATCTGATTCTGGAGTGAGTGAGATGTTTGTACAAGGAGTTTTTTGCGTATGGACTTTTTTTAGGAGTGGCACTCATCATAACCCGATACTATCGATTAAAGAAAAGGCAACTACTTTCGGCAGAAGACAAGGTCTAAAATTAAGTCGTTATCAAAACAGCTTGTTTTCATTAAGCCTATCAACTGCCTATGTAAGGGGTGAAGACTGGTCAAAAATCTTTATCGGAGCAAATACAAGAATTCGCGTACATGTAATTTAGTGACGTAAATTGTTTATTGGGGTTGCGACAGCAGATAGAAAGATGTCTATTGTCGTAAAATTGCTTATGAATTGTCCCTTACAACTGTTCTGTTCGTGTTTCTGATCCATTCGCTCCAGGAACCAGCATAAAGTTTCGAGCCGATTAATCCTGCATGTTCCATGGCCAATATATTATGGCAGGCGGTAACGCCTGAACCGCAATAATGCACGACTTGTTCTGGTGCGATTTTACCGATTAACTGTTTAAATTGTTTGTATAATTGGTCCGACGTTAAAAATAGACCGGTATTATCTAGGTTTAATGGAAAAGCCCGGTTTACAGCATAGGGTATGTGTCCTGCAACAGGATCAATCGGTTCTTGTTCGCCAAGATAACGTTCCGGTGTTCTGGCATCGATTAAGCACATGGTTTTTTGGGCTAGATTGTTTTGTACCTGTGTCGCATTGAGCCACTCGGAATTATTAAGATAAGGTCTGAAGCAAGCCGGTTTTAGCATGGGCAAGACTGTGGTGACTGGCAGTCCCTGTGTTTGCCAGTGTTTAAGACCACCATCCAATACCGCAACTTTGTCATGCCCCAGACATCGTAATAGCCACCAGAGACGCCCTGCAAATGCTCCGCCCGCATCATCATAAATAATAACTTGCGTTGTATTGCTGACGCCCCAGTCACCCAGTTTTTTTGTCAATAAACCGAAATCCGGCAAGGGATGGCGACCGGTAAAATCAGTTATTCTTGAGGATAGGTCTTTATCCAGATGAGCATAACGGGCTTTTGGGATATGTCCATGTCGATAGGCTTGGTGGCCAAGCTTACCGTCGGCCAGGGAAAAGCGGCAATCAATAATAATCCAATCAGAATTATCCAGTTGTTGCTGAAGTGTAGTTGTGGAAATGAGTGTGGTGTAAGTCATAGTTTCATACCGTTAAGATGATTTTGCCGATGTGCTGGCTGCTTTCCATGAGTTGATGGGCTTTAGCTGCATCGCTCAGCGCAAAGGTTGTATTAATTACCGGTTTTATTTTACCTGATGACAATAAAGGCCAAACGTGTTTTTGTAACTTTTTGGCAATTGCAGTTTTGAAATTATCGTCCCGGGCTCGTAAGGTAGAGCCGGTAAGTGTAAGCCGTTTAAGCATAACTGGTAGCAGATTTAGTTCTGTATTAGTGCCATTTTGAAGTGCGATTTGTACAAGTCGAGCATCCATAGCCAGGCACTTCAGGTTGCGAGGAAAATAGTCGCCGCCTATCATATCTAGAATAACATTGACGCCTTTGTTGTCGGTTAGTGTTTTGATTTCTTCAACAAAGTCTACTTCTTTATAATTGATGGCGGCATCAGCCCCTAATTCCAGGCAAAATTGGCATTTGGTAGATGAGCCTGCAGTTACAATAACTTTCGCATTAAAAGCTTTGCCCAATTGTATTGCGGTTGTACCAATGCCGCTAGTTCCGCCATGCACCAGCAGTGTTTCGCCGGGAAGTAGGTGTGCGCGATCAAAGATGTTACTCCAGACGGTAAAAAATGTCTCTGGCAGTGCGGCAGCCTGAATAAAAGTCAGCTTTTCTGGTAGAGGCAGGCACAAGGCGGCTGACGCAAGGCAGTATTGGGCATAGCCGCCGCCAGTGACCAGCGCACAGACTTGGTCGTCTATGTTAACGTGACTGACATTTTTACCCATGGAAATAATGATCCCGGAAACTTCAAGCCCAGGAATGTCTGAGGCACCAACGGGGGCAGGATAAAGTCCCTGACGTTGCATTATGTCGGGGCGATTGACACCGGCAGCCGAGACTTTAATTAACACCTGGTTCGCAGAGGGCAATGGAATTGCGCGTTTCGTTAGTTTTAGACACCCATTTTCAATTTCAATGGCAAGCATTTTTTCAGATAGCGACATGGTCACAGCATCATCAGTAAACGAAGTGTTGGTTATTATAGGTTAAAATTTAGAAGTCGGTTTTGTTGGTATATAATCGCTGGTTTTGCAGGGGTTAGTATTCTACTCCCATCTTATTCTAAAATCGTTTGATTTTAGAGCGCGCAATGAAACCCAGTAGATTGCGCATTTGGAAAATCGGTCATTGGCGAACCTCTTGCTAATTGATTCTTTATGCGCTCAGCCTTTTCGTGTACCGTTAATGTACAGGGCACATTATATAAACCATTTCGTCGTACCTCATGAATAAGGTATTCAGCAGGGTTGAGCTTAGGC
>CAILCX010000195.1 GCA_903832775.1 uncultured Methylobacter sp.
TATTCTTCTCCCTTGGTCAGCATGGCGTATATTAATCGTGCCAGTTTATGGGCACAAGCAGTAACCTCTTTGCCTTTATCCATCCGCCCACATAACCTGCGATAGTAGGCACCTAAGGCTGATTGGCTGTTGCGTAAATTCACCGCCGCCATTTTAAGGGCTTGTGCCGCTTTGTTAGCTGTCCGTTTGGTCGCCGCCGAAAGTACCTTGCCGCCACTGATCTTTGTCCCAGGACATAAGCCCAGCCATGAGGCAAAATGCTTGGCACTCTTGAATTTGGACATATCGGCACCGATTTCCGACAGCACCTTAAACGCAGTGGTCACATCAATGCCATCGATGCGGGTTAAATCCACGCCGCACATTTGCATCAACAGTAAGCGCGCATCAAACTTGGGGGCATTTTTGGACTTGCCACTACGGCGTTTGCGTTTTTCAGGCGTCAGGTCATAGCGTGCTAAGTCTTTCATTTGTTGCTCGATTTCTTGGTCGCAAGCAACCAATTGTTCCGCATAAAAATCATACAACTCGACAGCCACCTTAAGGCTGAACAAGTGCTCATCCCGCCAACTGCCTTGCAAGGCCTTGGCAATCTCTTCCTCGCTGGCCCTGACATGGCTGTTGCGATTTTTAGCCAACGTTTCCCCATCACGTTCACCGGCCAAAATGGCACGGATTATCTTTTGCCCCGTCTCACCCATGACATCAGACAGGACTTCCGTCAGTAAGATGTTCATCAACAGCATTGCCTTTTGGATATGCTGAATATGCGTGGCTTGGTAGCGCAGCAACATCTCCCGTAACCGTGCAAGGACACGTAGCGCGGCATAATCCCCTTGTGGCCGGAAGGCTCCGGACAGCAGGCCAAAGCTCATCAACTGTTGTAGCCACTGGCAATCCAGTACATCCGATTTTCGACCCGGCACATTTTTGACATGCCGTGAATTGACTAAGAAAACCGTAAAGCTCCTGGATTCGAGTAATTCAAACAGCGGAATCCAATACACGCCAGTTGATTCCATGGCTACGGTATCGATTCCGCAGGCGGTCAACCAATCGGCGAGGGCATGAAGGTCCTCGGTAAAACTGGCGAATTCACGGACCGGCTGATCATCCCTGTCAGTGGGCACGGCAACGAAATGGCTGGAAGCACCGATGTCAATACCGGCGGCGTTAGAATAAGTCAGTTCAAAGGTTTTTTTGAATTTACTCATGGCGGCATCCTCAGACTGTAAACAACAACGCCATGTCGCCGTGGAAACGTCTTAAAAGTCACTCTCTCAAACGGGATAGCCAGAAGACCTGGACTTCACCAATATCACTGACGTAATCCTAAACCATGCTAACTTTCGGGTGCGAACACACCATTGTCAAATCGGTCTTTGGCGACACGGACAACCTATATTACTCCGAACAGAGCTTCATTTTTACACTTTTCCCCGTTTTTTGGGGAGTGGATCGCTAACTTGACGGTTGGTAGTTAGATCATCAGATTTATAGCTCAATACGAATACCCAGTTCAATGACATGTTCGACGGGTATTTTGAAAAACTCTATTGCACTGGAAGCATTGTGGAATAAAAACCTGAATAAAGGTCTGCGCCATTTAGGCATAGGACTTTTTCTCCGAAAAGAAATGCGCTCACTACCGATAAAAAACGATGTTTGTTTGTAATCAATCTGTAATCCTTCCTGAGCACACTGCTCTAGAGCCTGCCTCACATCAGGACTTTGATGAAAACCATAGTAAAGTTTAACCCGGTAAAAATTATTATCCTTGCCAAAGGTACGAATTTTGATCCGGTGCGCCACATCAACATAAGGCTCATCCTTAGTGACTATGGTTAGCACAATAATCTGTTCATGCAACACATGGTTATGCTCAAAATTGTGTAGAAAAACCTGAGGCACACCATGTAAGCTTTTAGCGAGATAAATGGCTGAACCAGGGGCCGTTACCGCTTGATGACTGATTATCTTCTCTTCCATGTCCTCGAACAGCATACGCCTCCCATCCTGATATTCCGCCAACAGTGTACGGCCTTTAATCCATGTCGTCATGGTTAGAAATAACACAACACCCACGGTTACCGGAAGCCAGCCGCCATCAGGAATTTTCAGGCTATTGGCAACGAAAAATAAGAGATCGAATGTCAAAAAGAGAGACAGAAATCCGATACTGGTGGCTTGGTTCCACTTCCACAGTTCCCGAATCACGATAAAGGCCAAAATTGTCGTTGAAACCATAGTGCCGGTCACGGCCAGTCCATAAGCTGCAGCTAGTGCCGTCGATGATTTAAAGCTCAGTACCAGGATAAACACTGAAGCCATCAACAGCCAATTCACGGCGGGAATATAAATCTGTCCCATTTCATCGCCAGAGGTATGAATACTATTCATCCGGGGTGAGTAGCCCAGTTGTATTGCCTGCCGGGTCAGGGAAAAAGCACCTGAAATAACCGATTGCGAAGCTATAACGGTTGCCAAAGTAGACAAAATTAACAGCGGATATAGCGCCCAGGTCGGTGCCAGCAAATAGAACGGATTTTCTATGGCTTCGGGATGGCTAAGCAGCAATGCACCTTGCCCGAAATAATTCAGTAACAAGGCAGGAAAGACAAAACCAAACCAGGCAAAGCGTATCGGCTTTAACCCGAAATGCCCCATGTCCGCATACAAGGCTTCGGCACCGGTGATCGTTAACACGACTGCGCCCATAATTAAGAAGCCTTTCCAGCCTAGTTCAAGCAACATATGTACCGCATAATAAGGATTTACCGCCATTAATACCTCGGGTTGCTGGTAAATGTTGACAATACCCATAATAGCCAACACCACAAACCAGATACACATGATCGGAGCAAACAGTTTACCCATGGTTTCTGTGCCTCGGGATTGCAATAGAAACAGTCCACCCAATACCGTAATAGTAATGGGAACCACATAATGTTCCAGTTTGGGCGCAATAATTTCCAGCCCTTCGACGGCGCTGAGCACCGAAATGGCTGGCGTAATAATGCTATCACCATAGAACAATACGGCGCCGATCAAACCGGTGGTAATGATGAATTGGGATTTCTTAGAATTAAATTTGGCGGTCTGTAAAGCCAATGCTAATAAGGCAATGATTCCACCTTCACCTTTGTTATCAGCCCGCATGATGAAGATCGCATATTTAATGGCTACAACCAGGGTCAGCGACCAAAAGATCAGCGAAAGCACCCCGAGCACATGAACAGAATTAGTAGTTAGTCCGCCATGGAATACTTCCTTAACGGCATATAAGGGGCTGGTGCCGATGTCCCCAAACACAACACCTACAGCACCGAGGGTTAATTTGGTTAATTGTTGATTGGAATGATTCTGTGAATTTGTCATCGCTGTAAAATAGTAAATAAGTGGAAAATTAGTTAGAAATGATCTGAGTGACCTTCTGTTATGATTGGGCATTACACTCAAGGCAATACCTCGAATTACAGATACTTTGCACGCAATTATTCTCTATATGCCAAACGATATCCTATGCCCGCCTCAGTGAGTAAATAACGAGGTTGAGTAGGATCTACTTCGAGTTTCCGGCGTAACTGCCCCATGTAAATTCGGACATAGTGGGCGTGTTCTACGTAGGTAGGTCCCCAGACTTGCAGCAATAGCTGTCGGTGAGTCAACACCTTGCCCGCATGATGGATCAGAACGGTCAGCAGCCGGTATTCAAGGGGAGTTAGATGAATTTCCTGTTCGTCTAAAAACACCTTGCGACAGGTTAAATCAACCTGTAAATCACCGAGGCAAAAAATGGTTTCAGTGCTGTCCCCAACAAGCTGTGCTGCATGGCGAAGAGATACGCGAATGCGCGCAAGAAGTTCGCCGATGCTGAACGGCTTGGTCAGGTAATCGTCTGCACCGGAATCCAGTGCGGCAATTTTGTTGCTTTCCTGGCTCCGGGCTGAGAGCACGATGATAGGTACTGCTGACCACTCGCGAACCTTGTGTATGACCTCTATGCCATCCATGCCGGGTAACCCTAGATCAAGGATGACCAGCTCAGGCTTGCGTGTACCAATTTCCACGAGGCCTCGTTCGCCAGATCCTGCTTCAATGACTTGAAATCCATGCACGCTGAGACTGGTACGTAAAAAGCGACAGATTTGAAGATCATCTTCGACAATTACAATGACAGGGTTGGTACTACTCATCTTCCAGCTCCTCGATAACTTGTGGCGCTGCTTCGTCTACAGGAAGTAGAAAAAAGAATTGCGCTCCTCCGCCTTGCCGATTACTTGCCCCCATAACGCCGCCATGCGCAATAACGATAGCCTTACAAATAGCCAGTCCAAGGCCAACGCCACTTTGAGTGCCTTCCCGATGTACCTGATAAAATTTATCAAACAGTTTTTCCTCTGCTCCTGGGGGTATTCCAGGACCGTGATCTGCTATGGTTACTTTTAGCATATGGGCGGAAAAGTTGGCGGTGATGTCGATGGGGCTGCCCGCCGGTGTATATTTACAGGCATTTTCCAGCAGATTGATCAGCACCTGTTCGATCAATACCGCATCAAGGCGCACCATACAAAGTCCATCCGGCAGTTTGGTATTAACGCTACGACCTTTAAGCCGTTTGTGTATACGTGTCAATGCACCCCCGATAATTTCGTCCAATGGATACCATTGCCGATTCAGCGATGCTTGTCCACCATCAATGCGAGCCATGTCCAGAATATTGTTGGCAAGGTTTGACATGCGTAACGCTTCATCATAGATAGTGAGACTCAATTCTTGACGATCCAGAGCGGTAAGCAGGACATCTTCTTCCACCAAGGTACTGGCTGCACCGACGATAGATGCTAAAGGCGTGCGTAAATCATGGGAAATGGCGCTGAGCAAGGAATTGCGCAAGGTTTCAGATTCTATGCGTAACTGCGTCTGTTGCGCCTCATCGGCGAAACGCACCCGTTCAATGGTTTGAGCAATCTGGCTAATAAAGGTATCCAAGAGTCGACGCTGCTCAGGTAGAAACACCCGCCGTAGGTTAACGGCACGTAAAGCCAACACACCGATAACGCCACGAAAGCCTGACAGGGGGAAAAACACCGCACTGGCTCCGGGTAAAGTATCGGTACCTTGCCCGGCAATCTGAGCATGATCGAAAACCCATTGCGCAACGCCTAGATCAGTTGCTCTAAGAGATTCCGGAACCGGCGGATCTGATGGATAAACTATTTGGCCGTCACCGACAGGAAACAACAAGACGCTATTGCCGCCGAACTCATCTTGAATATGACGCGCGGCGATTCTGGCAGTTTCTGCTATTGTACGACTGGTCGCCAGATCCTCACTCAGCGCATAAAGGACATTAGCTCTTCGTTCTCGGTGGGAGGCAACTTTCGCCTGAGAGCGCATGTTGCTGGTCAGATGACTGATGATCAAGCCCACCAACAGCATAATAACGAAGGTCACTAAATACTGGGCATCCGCGACTGCAAAGGTATAAATTGGCTTTACAAAAAGAAAGTCAAATGCGGCAACGCTTAACACCGAGGTCAGAACTGAGGCCTCACGGCCAAAACGAGCCGCCACAAAAACCACACCCAACAAATAAACCATGACCAGATTAGCCGATTCAAATTTTCCGGACATTAACCAGGCAAGCACAGTTGTGACACTGGTCATCATTAGCGCCCAACCCCCATTTAACCAGCGCCTCTTAACGCGGCCCCACGGATAACTAGGGCGGAGGCTTTTTAGCCTCGACACCGATTTAGGCGTTTTTTGTGCGGAGACATCTTCGCCACGCGGACTTCCCAGCAAATAAACGTTGATATTATGTGCTTCGGTAATCAGGGTATCGACAATCGAGCCTAGCAGCCAACGCTTCCACCCCCGGCGACTGGGTTTGCCCAATACAATTTTGGTTACATTACGACTCTTGGCAAAGTTTAAAATTTCGTTGCTCATATCGGGCCCGGACAAGGTTACCGTTTCTGCGCCCAGCTGTTCGGCAAAACGCAATAAGCGCAAAACTTCATCGCGACGTTCAGCCGACAGACGTTGCAGCTCCGGTGTTTCCACATAGGCAACTATCCATTGTGCATGAAGGCTGGTGGCGAGCCGCTTTGCGGCACGTATCAGTCGCTCGGCGATAGGATTGGGACCCATGCAAACCAATACTCTATCACCGACCGGCCAAACATCCTGTATCGCGTGATCGTCGCGGTAGTCCTGCATTTGTGCATCAACCCGGTCTGCGGTAAGGCGTAAGGACAACTCACGCAAGGCGATCAGATTGCCTTTACGAAAGAAACCGCGCATCGCTCGCTCCGCCTGTTGAGGCACATAAACCTTGCCTTCCTTAAGCCGCAATAATAATTCATCGGGCGGCAAATCAATCAATTCAACTTCATCCGCCAGATCGAATACCGTATCCGGCACCGTTTCCTTAACTTGCACCCCGGTTACTTGACTGACATCATCATTGAGACTTTCCAAATGCTGGACATTGAGCGTACTGTAAACATCAATACCGGCAGCCAGTAACTCTTCTACATCCTGCCAGCGTTTGGGATGACGACAGCCAACGGCGTTGCTGTGCGCTAACTCGTCGACTAGAACCAGGGTCGGGCGGCGTTTCAGGGTGCCATCCAGATCAAACTCACGTTGCACCGTCCCCCGATGTTTAACCAGTTTGGGCGATAGCAGCTCCAAGCCTTGTAATACGGCGACGGTTTCTTGCCGCTCGTGGGTTTCAACCAATCCAACGACCACATCAATATTTTCTAGTCGTTTAGCTTGAGCAGCCAATAACATCGCGTAGGTTTTTCCAACACCGGCTGCAGCGCCAAAAAAAATCTTCAGTCGTCCGCGTCGCTTTTGGTTTTCCTCGCGTTCTACACGCGCGAGTAGTGCATCAGGGTCTGGTCGTAGATCGCTCATGGGTGAGTCCGATTATTGTGAGCCATTATTTAAGGTGCTGATCCAGCGCCAAATTTAATTCGAGTACATTGACGCGTGGTTCACCCAAGATTCGCCATTGCCGACCTTCGGTATAACGATCAACCAAGTCACTGACACTGTTCGGCGACAAGTGTCTGACGATAGCAACACGGCTAATTTGATACTTGGCAGCCGCAGGACTGATATGCGGATCAAGTCCGCTAGCCGAGGCGGTCACCAAATCCACGGGCACAGCCTCCAGTTGGCTAGGGTTGACATCACGTAAGGCTTTGATGCGTGCTTTTACAGAGGCTATCAGTGCAGGATTGGTGGGGCCTTGATTGGAACCGCTGGAGGCTCCTCCGTTATAGGGCACAGGAGACGTCGCAGAAGGTCGCCCCCAAAAATACTCCGGACTACTGAAGGCTTGCCCGATTAGTTCAGAACCGAGCGGCTGCTCTTTAGTGCCCAGTAAACTGCCGTTGGCTTGGCTGGGGAATAAGAGTTGTGCGCTGAACGTGACCGCCAAGGGATAGACGATGCCGGTGAGCAGCGTAAAAATCAATAACATCAATAGTGCTGGTTTAATATGAGTGGTCATTTGAAACTCCTTATAGATTCTTTAATTAGAACGCTAACGCGGTTAAAGCCAGATCTATCAATTTAATGCCGATAAACGGCACGATCACTCCGCCGCCGCCGTACACCAGCAAATTATTACGCAACAAGGTCTCCGCGTTTTGCGGACGGTAAGTCACGCCTTTCAGAGCTAATGGAATCAACACAACGATGATCAACGCGTTAAAAATAACCGCAGACAGGATCGCGTTGGCCGGACTGCTAAGTCCCATGATATTTAGCACCTTCAGTTCCGGATAAGTGCTGGCAAACGCGGCAGGCACTATCGCGAAATACTTGGCAAGGTCATTCGCTAAACTGAATGTGGTCAAGGCCCCACGCGTCATCAGCATTTGTTTGCCAGTTTCAACAATCTCGATCAGCTTGGTCGGATTTGAATCCAGGTCGACCATGTTGCAGGCCTCCTTGGCCGCCTGCGTGCCGGAATTCATTGCTACTGCCACATCGGCCTGCGCCAAAGCCGGCGCATCATTAGTACCGTCGCCGGTCATCGCCACTAGGCGACCTTCGGCCTGGTGCTCTCGGATCAGTTTAAGTTTAGCTTCCGGTGTCGCTTCGGCCAAAAAGTCATCGACGCCTGCTTCAGCCGCAATAGCCGCAGCGGTCAATCGGTTATCGCCGGTGATCATGATGGTCTTAATGCCCATGCTCCTCAGCTCTATAAAACGCTCCTTAATGCCGCCCTTGACCGTGTCTTTCAGTTCAATAACGCCCAACACCCGGCCATCGTCAACAACTAGCAGTGGCGTACTGCCCCGACGCGCGACAATATCCGCGATCTGTGTCGCTTCCTCAGGAAATTTTTCTGTTCGGGCTTCCACGTAGGAGCGTATCGCATCGGCTGCACCTTTACGAATCTGACGTTCACCGATATTGACGCCGCTCATCCGGGTTTGTGCGCTAAAGGCGACAAACGTTGCCCCCAATTCGCTAATATTGCGCTCCCGAATATCGAACTTTTGCTTAGCAAGCACAATGATGCTGCGGCCTTCTGGTGTCTCGTCGGCAAGTGTCGCCAGTTGTGCAGCATCGGCCAATTCTTTTTCGGTAGTTTCGCCTATTGGTATAAATGCCGAGGCTTGCCTATTGCCTAAGGTAATTGTGCCAGTTTTATCCAGTAGCAACACATCCACATCACCTGCCGCTTCTATGGCTCTGCCCGAGGTGGCGATAACGTTTTTCTGCATCATTCTTCCGATGCCTGCAACGCCGATAGCGGACAGCAATCCGCCGATGGTGGTAGGAATCAGACAAACCAACAAGGCCACCAATACGGTGATCGAAACCGGGGTGCCGATTTTGGCGATTTCCACACTATAAAGAGAAAACGGCAGCAGCGTCACGGTGGTCAACAGAAAAATCAGCGTCAAAGCCACCAGTAAAATAGTCAGCGCAATTTCATTGGGCGTTTTTTGCCGCGTCGCGCTTTCCACCATCGCAATCATCCGGTCCAGAAAGGCTTCGCCGGGATTGGCAACAACCCGCACCACCAGCCAATCGGACAGCACCCGCGTACCGCCGGTTACCGAGCTGAAATCTCCGCCCGATTCCCTAATGACCGGTGCACTTTCGCCGGTAATGGCACTTTCATCGACACTGGCAGCGCCTTCGATGACCTCGCCGTCGGCGGGAACAAAGTCACCGGCTTCAATCAATAAGATGTCGCCACGCCTGAGTGTTGCGCTGGCGACTTTAGCGTATTCGGTGCTGTACTGCGGCTTATCCAGTTTCTTCGCCATGATGTCGCGCTTGGCGCTCCGTAAGGAGGCCGCCTGTGCTTTACTGCGGCCTTCGGCAACGCTTTCGGCGAAATTGGCAAACAATACTGTGAACCACAGCCAGAAGGTCACGCTAAACATAAAGCGGGTAGGTGCATTGTCCCCGGAAAGTAGCGCCCACAGCCACAGTCCGGTGGTCAGCAAACTGCCGATATAGACCACGAACATCACCGGATTTTTCCATTGTTGTTGAGGTGCTAGTTTGCGCAAAGCCTCACCTAGCGCCTCTAACAGAATCTGTCTGCTGAACAGCTGTTGGGTATGATTTTTAGTGCTCATCGACAATTTCCCTCTTGCTTAAATTCAATAAATCACGAAGTCGGCTTCGTGCGTTTCCGGTTTATGTCTAAATTTTGGCTGAAGTCATCATTAAATGCTCGACCACCGGTCCTAACGCCAACGCAGGGACGAACGTCAGCGCACCGACCAAAAGCACCGTACCGATTAACAACATCACGAACAAAGGTGTATGCGTAGGCAAGGTGCCAAGTGTTGTGGGCACGGTCTTTTTTGCCGCTAAGGAACCAGCAATGGCGAGTACCGGGATAATGATCCCATAACGCCCGAACAGCATAACGATGCCCAATGCGATGTTATAAAACGGAGCGTTGGCGCTAAGACCTGCAAAGGCGCTACCGTTGTTGCCAGCAGCAGAAGAAAAGGCATAAAGAATTTCGCTAAATCCGTGCGCCCCTGGATTGGCAACCGCTGTTTTTCCAGCTTCCACCATGATTGCCAAGGCCGTTCCACCCAGAATAAAGAAAGCCGGAATTAGAATAATGAGTGCTGCCATTTTTATTTCGAAGGCCTCAATCTTTTTGCCCAGATACTCCGGCGTGCGACCTATCATCAGACCCGCGACAAAGACCGCAATCAGCACAAAAACCAGCATTCCATATAGACCTGAACCTACGCCGCCGAAAATGACTTCACCCAACTGAATTAACCACATCGGAACCAGGCCGCCCAGCGGTGTAAAAGAATCATGCATGGCATTGACTGAACCGTTGGAGGCTGCTGTCGTTGCAGTCGCCCAAAGTGCTGAATTAACAATACCAAAACGTATGTCCTTGCCTTCCATGTTACCACCGGCCTGATCAATACTAACGCTTTGCTGGGCCCCAAGGGCCGTCAGCGCAGGATTGCCGACTTGCTCTGCAGCCACCGTGACAAAGACTAAACTGATCAGCACCAAAGTCATTGCCGACAAAATAGCCCAACCCTGACGAGTATCACCGACCATCGTGCCGAAAGTGTGACACAGCGCTGCCGGAATCAGTACTAGCAACAGCATTTCCAGGAAATTGGACAGCGGGGTTGGATTTTCGTAAGGATGTGCCGAATTAGCGTTAAAAAATCCGCCGCCATTAGTACCCAGTTGTTTGATCGCAATTTGCGAGGCGGCAGGCCCCAATGCCAGGGTTTGCGTGGTCTTTTCAGTTACACTACTGACCTGTTCAACTAAGGGCACAGACTGGTAAGGTTTGAAAGTTTGCACCACGCCTTGACCAACCAAGGCCACGGCTATCAGAAACGACAGCGGCAGGAGAATATACAAAATACCGCGTGTCAGATCCGCCCAGAAGTTACCGATGCCGTCCGCATGTGTGCGCTGAAAGCCGCGTATCATCGCGACCAAAACCGCCATGCCGGTGGCGGCTGAGACAAAGTTTTGTACATTCAGTCCCAGCATCTGGGTAAAATAACTCATCGTCGTTTCACCGCTATAACCTTGCCAATTGGTGTTGGTGATAAAACTGACCGCCGTGTTAAATGCCGAATCGACCGTGACATTGCCCAGCTGTTGTGGATTCAGTGGCAAATGAGCTTGCAGCATTTGCAAGGCAAACACCGCCAGTCCACCGAACAGGTTGAACCACAGCAAGGCGGCTGCGTATTCTTTCCAGCGCATGTCTTGTTCGGGGCTTACACCGCTCAAATGGTAAAATCCGGCTTCCAACGGTGCCAATAATCGATTAATAACAACCGGACGATTTTCATAGACCATCGCCATATATACACCCAAAGGCTTTGCCAACAGCATCAGAGTGATAAAATATAAGATTATTTGGAATAAGCCATTTTCAGTCATTAGAATTTCTCCGGATAAAATAACGCCACCAGCAGATAAATAAATAACGCGCATGCGAGCAAACCGCTCAAACCGTAGATAATGGTCATAATTACCTCTTTTTAAGGATGTTCTGAGTGGGTACTGTAACGTGATTGATATAAAAATTTTGTAAAGATTTCGGGTAAATCGTTACTTTCAGATCATCGAAATTATTAAGGTTTAACTGTGCCGCTTTACAAACAAAATTACACTGCCAACACGGCAAACTTTTTATAGGGCGTTATACTTTTTTCGTAAAATGGTTTTATCTAAGGTCTCGAACATTTAACCATGCTCAACGAAAACGCAATCCAAAATACAGGGTACGATCGCTGCCCTAATGTTTGGCTGACAATGTATGCTCGTAATCAAAAACCGAGTAATCATACGAACCGTTGCCATACGTTGCAGCGAGCTTATTGCAGTGCTGGAACGTTAATTCAAAGCTTGAAAGGATACTCCTCTGTTTTGAACTGTTTATTGCAATTTATCGGCTGTTGTTAATCGGTAATACTAGCTGGTTCAATAGAATCAAATGGCCGCTTTCTGTTGGTATGCTGCTATATATAAATGCGGGGTGA
>CAILCX010000196.1 GCA_903832775.1 uncultured Methylobacter sp.
CTTCATCTTATCAATATAAAATAAAGAACATTTTATTTGGCAAATATATCCTGTATTGCACGCAATCTGTAATCCATGTCTTATAAATATTACAGTTTGTGCATTGAAATAACTGAAGTTTACTTTTTGTTTGTTACTAAAATATTACAGTCACCTTCCCATATAATCAGGGTTCGGTGTTATGCGGCGTATTAAAAACTTTACACTTTTTAATGTTTTTGTATTGAAATAATTGTACTTATTTAAAAATACCATATAAATCAGTTATTTAATATTATGGCGCAGTTATTGCGTATGTGATTTGGCCGTAAAAGAAAATATGCGGCTAGTAGCGCGGATACTTAATCTTCGTAGACACAACACAAAATAATATGGAGTTATTATGAAATCTAAAATAAATGACTTAATGGCTGTGCCTGCCATTTTAGCCAGTGCGCCATTCTATGATTCTGCCGCCTATGCAGATACAGAAGTATCAGAACTCAATACGCGAACCATTGCACATGTAAGGGCAATTAATTATGACAAAGTGATCGCTGAGAATACTGTTGCGGTTGATGCGGTAAGCAATGTAAATGCTGGATGGTGGTCTCAATATCTCTGCTGATCCTATGCTCGATTATGGATATGATATATGGTAGGTAAAGAACACTTCTATCAAACAGCTATGGCGTATTTGTCCATCAGGCGATAAAGACTTACTCTTGATATGCCCAGTAACTCCGCAGAACGACTCATGTTATTGCCGGTTTTGTGCATACTAGCAAGAATCAAATTACGATCAGCTACTCCACGCGCCTCATCAAGGGTTTGCAGTGTTCCTGTACCGGTTCTTCGATCAAGGCCTAAATCTTCGGGAGAAAGCAATGTGTTTTCGGAGGTAACAACTGCGCTGCGAATACAGTTGATTAATTCCCGAACATTGCCCGGCCAGTCGTGACTATTTAATAAGTTAAGCGATTCAATTTGAAAACCTTTAGCTTGATAGGCGTTATTGGCAGAGAATTTCTTAAAAAAATGGCAAGCCAGCGATTCAATATCCTTGCCTCTTTCACGGAGGGGTGGCGTTGTTATTTGCAACACTTGCAAGCGATAAAACAGATCTTCTCTAAAGTCTTTTCTTTGCACGGCCGCTTTCAAATCAACATGGGTAGCGGCAATGATGCGCACATTCACCGGTATATTTTCTGATCCCCCTATTCGCCTAATGGTTCGGTCTTCAAGAAAACGCAATAAATTAACTTGTTGCTCATAAGGCAAATCGCCAATTTCATCCAAAAATAGAGTGCCACCTTCAGCAGCTTCAATTCGACCAATTTTTCTTTGTGTTGCACCGGTAAACGAGCCTTTCTCATGGCCGAATAATTCTGATTGGATCAGGTCTTTGGGAAAGGCTCCGCAATTGATAGTTATTAGAGGATGCTCAGAACGGCTGGAATGATTATGTACTGCATTGGCAATCAATTCTTTACCTGTTCCAGTTTCCCCTTGAATAAGAATCGAGCAATCTTCCCTGGCAACTTTCTGTAACAGTTTGAATAAGTTCTTCATGACCGGACTATCGCCAATCATACCAAAGTCTGAAGTAACGCTATTCAATTTCTTTGGTAAAGTTTGGGTTATTTTATTCATTCCGTAAGCATGACCCAAAGTAAATTGTATTGATTCTTTGTCGATGGGTAGCGTTATATAGTCAAAACAATATTCGGCTATTAATTTTATCTCTTCCGATTGTTCAAAGGAATCGGGTGTGGTTCCTTTGGGTAATCCCATAACCCACTTTATAGTAGAGTGCTTATTAAATAGCTCTTTAATGTTAGAAATATGATCTTTTTTGCAGGCCTGGAAACTGCCACAGACAGTAAAAGTACATTTATCAGTTAAGCACAGGCCAACATGAAATGTATGTTGACTCAATAAGTCGGTAACTTGCTGGATAGTGTTGGCGATATAGATTTGCCAAGGAAAGTCCACCAGCTCATTAAAAACTTCATCACCATATTCAGCGGATTGAAACAAAATAAGATTACGCTTTTCTATAGTCATGGGTAAATTCTTCCTTCAGGCTAATACTAAATTTATAATTATGTTATTTAGAGCTACAAATATTGGAAATGTGTGCAGTCCTATTAAGTATTAAGCAGTTTATATGCCATAAAAACCCGAATCCAGAAATAAACCTAAGTGCTTGTTTTTAAGTTAACTAATGCCAGACCAAGCGCGTCCTTTATCGTCAGACTCAAATTGCCCATACCTTATATAGCATGAGTTTAAAATCACTGGGAGCGGCTTGTCATCATGCTCAAACCTACCCGCAGCCCACTCTGCAGAGAGGTTCCAGCCTAATTATCAAATGATGGGCACCTTAAAAATTTTGATGAGGGAGGGGGAATTGTTAACTGACACGACTTTTGTCATGCGCACTCAATAAAATGACAAAAGTGGCAGAAATCACAAAAAGCATCACGGAATAATCAATTTCATATTTTATACCAGCTCTGAATCAGTATCGGTGGAAATTCATACTGATGTCGGCGAGTCTCACACCGCCACCATTACAGCTAATCAATCCGTTCGCCTCAATATTTCAGGTAAAGATAAACTGCTTTGGGTCGTGGCTACGTTCGCCAATGGCCGCAAGATAGAAAGTGAAAAACTCTACGTTACATCGCAGGGGGTTGTATCGAGCACAGTCACAAACAAACAGGTTAGTATCAACTATGAGTTGTAAGGCTAACCTGTCGTTCAAACGTGACTGCCGCAAAATCGCGGCAGCCCCTTAACTTTACGTTGGGCGTCATGATTCGAATTCTCGTTGCACCATTCATTCTATGTTTTAGCGGAGTAGTTATGCCGTGCATGGTTCCTCCAACGAGGCTATTTCGGAATCATGCTTGAATTAGTAAATGAGGCGTCATTGATAGTAATTGTCGAAGCAATTTCAAGTTCCGCCATACCAGAAAACGCCTGTCAATTTCGTGTGGTTCTCACACTGAAAGGCAACGATCCCGAGCAGATTCCTGTTCTTTGCCGTTTACCTGGCGCTGGCGACTGGATGACACATTTTTCAGGGCATTCTGAACCTCATTCTGGCAGCAGCGTAGTGGCGATCTTGGCATAAGGAGCGACTGCACGTTAATTCCCCCAGCATTTGAAATCGGTCGCTACTATTTGGTGCTTCATGGAGGCACACCAGATTCGAAAGATTTTGAAGAGCTTGCTGGCCCTTTCGATCAGTGGCTTGTCTTTGTTAAAAAATAAATATCGCGAGGCAAGTAGTGATGCCCAACATTACGCTCAACCGGGACGCGGTTATAATACGGTTTTTTTTCAGCTTTCCGGCCCGCGCTCGGTTAGCTCTACGTTAGATCGCATATCCGAGGCTATTCATTAGACATGAACTCGAAGTTAATGAAAAATATTCAGGTAATCGACGGCGCGGAAAACTGCGTCTACGACATTTTCCAAGCCACAGAGGAAGAGTTGGCCTTGATATTTCCGCCCGGTCAGGACATCGCATTCATCGATGAGGTCTTGGCTCAAGGAAACCAAGAAAAACTCAATGCAGCTTTTTCCAACATTTGGGTGCGCCGTATCAAAAAGCTAGAGGCCGTTGGAATCCAAGGACTTATGTACTATGAACTGGAGAAGAAGAAGGCCTACTATCCAACTCGCCGCGATGAAGAGGCAATCAACCCAAACGGCTCGTTGCTGAGGGCCAATGCGCCCTCTCAAGAGCGCTCATTGTAACTGATTGAAAATTAATATGATTTTATGAGCGCAATTACAATACTTTTCCCCGCTTTTTTGGGGAATGGATCGCTAACATGGCGCTCAACCGGAGCGCGGTTATAATGCGGTTGTTTTCAGACTTTTACTGACTTTGCCAATGACCGGTATCGGGGAGCCAAAATCCATACCCTATGGCGGGTTTGGGTTGTTACCGAGCGTTGAACAAAAAACCAAAATTGGATTATTGAAAAAGTTGTAAAAATTTATGATGGAAATATTCGCAAATTAAGCCGTGAACAAGTCATTCGATTACTGGAATCGCTGACTACCTATAAAATACAAAATCAATAATACGTAAGCACAAAATGTGTAGATTCAGATTACCGCATCGATTCAACCTAGATCTACCGGCAGTCCAGTAATGAATTAAAAAGGTAATGTGGTAGCAGTGGTATTGATAAAGTAAGACGATGGTAAAATGCGAAAATAAACGGACAAGTTGGGCAAAACGTTAAATTATTTCTCGATGTAAACAAAGTGCCTTATAAAGCCGGTGGCGGATTTTTCTCAACTGAAAAAAGTAATGCTGACATTACCGATGAAGCACGAAAATGGACTGTGCTGATGGAAGGTTGGAAGTAGAGTATAAACAACAGAGCGTCATTTGATATATTGCCGGTTAATTCCGGTTTTTTTTGTGCCTGAATAGTTGGCAGTTGTTGCGGGTGTTTTTTTGGGAATGGGACTAAATTGGGAAATTTTAAATTTTAGGCGATAAAAAAGGCCTTCATTTTACCGTAAGACCTTGATTTTGTTGGTGCGCCCGAGACGAAAATCTATAAAAATCCAGAATTTGTTTTCGGAAGTACTATTTACAGAAACCAAACGGGTTATTTACCGTTTTGTGTGTATCACCCAGGTGATGCAGTATTCTGGGCTAGAATATACCACAGGC
>CAILCX010000197.1 GCA_903832775.1 uncultured Methylobacter sp.
GGTTTCATCCATAACCAAAGGCTGTTCGCCCAAGGGATATTTAAGCGATGGCGTTATGACCCTGACATTATTTGGGAAAGTGACTTTATATTGATGCTTAACAATAATCGCCGTGCCATTTGATAAGCCATAAATGACAGCGCCTTCATTGACAGGACTACCTTGGGCAAAACTCGTAATATGAGTGCCTTCAGGTATTGCAATCGCCTTGGTTAACCGCGTTTTACCGGTAACTGCTTCAAAAAACACTACCTGACCACTGTCAGTAAAACGGGCTGCTAACTCGTTTTGTTCTTCAACCTCCAAAAGTAATGTTTTACCCAGCGCCTGCTCTGGCACTGCGTATTCGCTGGTTGGTGATGCGTTAGCCGAGATAAACAGCGGATAAACCACATACAATAAATAAAAGAAAATCAGCACGATCGCAACGATAACGCCCAGACCACCAATAATCACGCCATAGCGTGCCATGGAATCTTTGAGTAAGCGCCAACGCTGATGATATTCACCGGCACTGATTGTTATTGAAGGTTGTTTTATAGGGGGAGATATTTCTGACATGTTAAAGCTACTAGAAATTAAATATGACAATAAATATAAAAAAAAAGCCAAGATTTACTGATTAAATCTTGGCCGTCTTTTTGTCTGATGCGCTCTTCTTTCTGAGGCGATAATAACACATTCAGCCCAACATCCCTGTATAAGCGTCCCTGCTTATAAATCCTTTATCTTATTTAAGAGTAGCTATTACTTTATCAACAACTTTAGCAGGCAATGGAATATAGCCGTCTTTTATAACAACTTGTTGACCTGTTTTAGACAATACCATTTTAATAAATTCATTGTCTAAAGGCGCCAAAGGTTGATTTGGCTTCTTGTTAACATAAACATACAGGTAACGAGTTAAAGGATAAGAACCTGAAATTGCATTTTCAGGAGTCGCTTCAACAAAAGTAGTGCTACCTTTTTTAGCTAAAGGCACCATTTTTACACCAGACGTGGTGTAACCCATGCCTGAATAGCCGATACCGTTAACTGAAGAAGTAACTGATTGAACCACTGAAGCTGAACCAGGTTGCTCGTTTACGTTGTTTTTGAAGTCACCTTTACATAAAGCGTGCTCTTTAAAGTAACCGTAAGTTCCTGAAACCGAGTTACGTCCATATAACTGGATGCTTTTTGAAGCCCAGGCAGTAACGCCGGCATCACCCCAAGTTTCGATGCTTTTTTCGCCGCCACATTTGTTGGTAGAAGAGAAAATGCCGTCAACCTGTTCCATGGTCAAACCTTTAACCGGGTTGTCTTTATTAACAAGAACAGCCAAGGCATCAATAGCAACAGGGATAGCTGTTGGTTTGTAACCGTATTTATCTTCGAAGGCTTGAAGTTCATCATCCTTCATTTCGCGACTCATAGGACCCAGGTTTGACGTACCTTCAGTCAATGCTGGTGGCGCAGTAGATGAACCGGCAGCCTGAATTTGAATGTTAACATTTGGATAAGCACGGTTAAATTCTTCCGCCCATAAAGTCATCAGGTTAGCTAGTGTGTCAGAACCGACGCTGGAAAGGTTGCCAGAAATACCGCTGGCTTTTTGATACTCGGGAACACCGGCATCAACAGTCTGTACTGCACTTGCAACACCGCTGGTTAGGGCGGCGATACCAAAACCCATCGCTGTAACCAACGATTTAGTTTTAAAAGATAGCTTCATGATTAACTCTCAAAAAAATTTAAAGTAAGTGTATTATGTAAATTTAATGTTACAAGAATATTACAATTACGTTTTTTTTGCTAAAATGAATTTTAAAAACCACATAAGCGACTCAAAAAATTCAATTTTTTAGTTGCCCTATCCCGTGTCATTAAACATTAATGTCACCCTGTTAAGATTAAATAATTAACTTGCAGCCTATTCCGTACCCCACAAATTACGATAATTATGGTTTTACAATTTGAGTTCCCGGTCAGTTTATCTGTTGAAAATTTTATTTATACATTAAGCCACGAGGTTGATACTCAACTTGCTTCAAGGCAATTTTTGACAAAAACCTATTACGACAGCTTCGATTGGCGCTTATATTCAAATGACATTACCTGCGAGTTTACCACCACAAAAAACACCTCTTCCTTATCCCTTAGATCAATTAAAACAGGACTGGCAATCGCTGATACTGGAATTAAAAAAATTCCTAACCTTAGCAAGGAATTTGAATCTGGTTTAATCAGGGATACCTTGGAACCATTGCTCGAAATGCGCGCCTTGCTGCCTATTTGCAAACTCGATTATGAAGCACATCAGCTCAACATTATTAATAAGGATCAAAAAACAATTCTTCGACTGACGATCGAAGCTTATGCCCACTGTAATCGTCGCGTTCTATTGTTGCCGGTCAAAGGCTACGATAAAGCCGCTGAACAAATGACAGCCTTATTGGGAACAACATTGGGTTTAGTCGTCGCGGATAAACCTGTTTTACTGGCCGCGCTGAAATTTGAAGACAAGAAGCCCAAAGCTTATTCATCAAAATTGACTATTAATCTTGATCCTTGCATGCGCGCCGATATTGCCGGGAAATACATTTATAGTCATTTGCTCAAAGCTATCAAAGTCAACGAAAAAGGCACCATTGACGATATCGATAGCGAGTTTTTACACGATTATAGAGTCGCCATCCGAAGAACCCGTGCCGGCTTAAGTCAGATTAAAGGTATCCTGCCTGTAAACATTAACGCTTATTATGCGGACTTTTTCTCCTGGTTGGGACAAGTCACAGGACCAACCCGAGATTTGGATGTTTATCTGCTCAGTTTTGATAAATACAAAAACTGCCTGCCTGCTTCAATCAGGGAAGATCTAAATGCTTTGTATGATTTTTTAGTCATCAAACAACAAAAAGCCCAAAAAGAACTCGCCAAAAAACTGCAGTCGCCGCGGTATTTGTCTACCCTCGCTGAATGGGAGCAATATCTTAAGGAGCCTTCATGCAAAATACCGCTGGAACAAAATGCCAAGCTAACAATCAAAGAACTGGCTGACCAACGAATTTGGAAGATTTTTAATCGGGTATTGCAGGAGGGAAGTGTAATTTCTCCACTTTCGCACGCCGAAGCTTTGCATGACTTAAGAAAATCCTGTAAAAAACTTCGCTATTTAATGGAGTTCTTTCAAAGTCTTTATGCAGAAGAACAAATCAAGCAACTGATTAAAAACCTGAAAGGCTTGCAGGAAGTATTGGGCGACTTTCAGGATTATGCCGTTCAGGAAGAAAATCTAAAACTGTTTAGCGAAGAAATGATGGATCTTAAAATACCGGCCAATACTTTTTTAGCTATGGGTGTATTAATCCAGGATCTTGATGCACACAGATGCAAAGCGCGCGAAGACTTCGCAGCGAAGTTTGAAGCATTTAAACAGGAAGATAACCGACTTGCTTTCAAGTTATTGTTCGCGCCGATAAAGCTTCACGGACATTAAAATTAGATGAGTGAGATACATCACCTCAATATTATTGTATTATCCGATTATAGATCTTAAGTGCTAATTCATTATTACTAGCGACTGTCAATATTCAACAGTCGACTTTTTTAAAACTTACCCCCCAAGATTAAACGACAAAGGTTAAATATTATGAATAAATTCAAGTTATTGGCAGGATTTTTATTGGCTATGTCGATTGCCGGTTGTGCTGGCGGCCCAACTTCTGAAAGCACCGGAGAATATTTTGATGATATGGCGCTTTCTACCAAAGTCAGAACCTCAATCTTGGGTGATTCCAGACTTAAAGTTTTACAAATCAGTGTTGAAACGTTTAAAGGGGTCGTACAGCTTAGTGGTTTTGTAGACTCTGCAGGAGCTTCCACACGCGCAGTAGAGCTTGCAAGAACGGTTAAAGGCGTAAAATCTGTTAATAACAGTTTGATTGTGAAGTAAGCAGAAA
>CAILCX010000198.1 GCA_903832775.1 uncultured Methylobacter sp.
GGACGGCAACTGCCTTGCCAGGAAGTCTGGTTTGAACAGGATGATTCTGTCGCTTATCTGTACTTTCCCTTCCATAATGGTGGCATGAGTACCGAACAATGCCAACTGCTGCTATCGGTTTACAGACATGTCGCCCAGTTGCCGATAAAAGCGATAGTATTGATGGGCGGTGACGAATGCTGGTCAAATGGCATCCATCTTAATCACATCGAGAATGCGGAAAATCCTTCGGATGAATCCTGGTTAAATATCAATGCCATTGATGACCTCATCTATCAAATCATTACTACCCTGGATAAAGTAACCATTGCTGCTGTTGCTGGTAGTGCAGGTGCGGGAGGAGCCATTATGGCATTGGCCACAGATCAGGTGTTTGCCAGAGAAGGCGTGATTTTTAATCCTCATTATAAAAACATGGGCGAACTTTACGGCTCAGAGTATTGGACGTATTTATTACCCCAGCGAGTTGGCATGGATATATCGACGTCATTAACGGAACAACGTTTGCCGATTAGCGCCAAGAAGGCATGGCGCATAGGCTTCATCGATAAAATGCTCGATAAAGATCACACACTTTTCACGGCACAGGTTAAACACTTGGTTCAGACACTTGTCAGAGATAACGAAGCTTTTACACAATGCTTAAATACAAAAGCCAAAACCCGATGCTATAACGAATCCTTAAAGGCGCTGGCGACTTACAGACAATTTGAATTAACTCAGATGTATGCCAATTTTTATGGCAATGACCATTACCATCAAGCACGACAAAATTTTGTTTATAAGACGGGTAACGACAAATCTACACCTGACAATATTGCCCTGCATCGCCAAAAAACCGGAGTTATCGGTAAATTATCGCCGGGAAGTCTGTATCACTTTGTCTGGCAAGATTTTTACAAGATGAATGATGCGACAATGGATAAACAACATCAGGAAATATTTATTTTGGCTAATAAATTGGTTTCCTCAGTCAACCGGGAAGAATTGAACAAAAACATTAAATTAATCTATCAACATGTAAAAGAACATTTTAATGAAGAAGAGACACTAATGGAGCAGTTAGATTTTGGGCATTATAAAGGGCACGTCAGGGAACATATTGTCATGTTGGAAAAACTGGTCGCGATGGAACACAAAATAACCCATGATGACTGGTCGCAAAATGATGTTCAAGAGTTTATGGATAAATGGGGGAAACATATTATTCATTCCGACATGCCGTTTAATGTGTTCCAGCAAAAAATGGAGCTTCAATCAGCTTAAAAAATCAGGAACTCTTTCTACAAATGTAGAAAGATTGTTAATGAAATGCATGAGTATCTACCTGAATTAAATATACCCATGCCCTAGCCGGGAGTATTAAAAATGAATAGATATACTGTTAATTTTATCTGTAAAGATAAACAAGGTCATAATGTAGTCAGAAGTGAAGAGATGCTTAAAAACGGCCTGGAGGAAGTCATTGAAATTATTAAAAGAAAATGGGCAAGCTGGGAAATTGAAATAATCTGGGCAGGCATTAGACTCAATGATGGTAGTGTGTAACTACAAGGACACTTCATTTTTTTTAATATAAACTAGTAAATAAAAGAAGGATTATCATTAAAACCAGAGATACTACTGTGAAAACTCAATATCTGTATGTGATGGGCGCTGGATCCGGTGCGGGAAAAAGTACGATATGCTTAGGCATTTTGGTGCAATTATTAGCTTCAGGTTTTACAGAAGATCAGTTGGCCTATATAAAACCAGTTACAAAATGTACAGAAAAACAGCCGGTTGCCCTTTTTTGTGAGCAAAAGAACATCAGCTATAGAGACTTGGGATGTCTGGTTTTTAACAAAGGCTTTAGCAAAGATTATATTGACGGCCTAACACCAGATTCAACAGAGCTAATGAATCAGGTGTTAGACTCAATTCATACTGTTGCACAAGGCAAGGCAGTGGTTATTATCGACGGCATCGGCGATCCAGCATCAGGCAGCGTAGTTGGCATTTCTAACGTTGATGTGGCTTCAAATCTAGCTTGCCGGGTTATCTTTATAGGCAAACCAGGTATCGGCGCCGCTTTAGATAATACAGTACTATGTGTATCTTTTATGCAAGCCAAAGGTTTGAGAGACATCGGCATTATTTACAATAAAATTCCATTTCTTGCAGTTACCGACATTGAAAAGTATGTATCAAAAAGATTAACGGAATTGCTGCCTGACGTGACGTTACTAGGATTCATTAAAAACAATGAAGTCCTTACAAATCTTCCGCCAGAATTTACGTCGTTTGTACTCAAAAAAAATTCTTCTCCATCCACACTTTCGCTAGAAAGAAACAAAAATTCAGCGTAATTCAGGTCTATATATCCACAAATATCACCTTAAATTACATAGGCAACTTTTCTACACTTCGATATTGCAATATCAGAATCCGAAAATTTTTCTCACGCCTCCCTACGCGTAAGCATTAAATTCTGGTAACAGCTCGAAAGGAGTAAGATTCTGAAAAGTTGATTTGTAAAGTAAAAACCCATCCTGTTTAAGATTATGTTTTTAATAATTAAAATATCTCTACACCGACCTAATCGCCGAGTAAAATCTGAATTGAATAGCAACCTGCTGAATATCTGCTAAAGTATTCAGAAAGTATAACTGTGATTGCAAAAATCGACCTCACTACCACGTAAATTCTTAATGGCTATAGGACATAATTGCGCTTATAGTTTTTATGATCAAATATTTAAGTTATCTCGAAATAGCGACTAACATTTTTTACGATAATTTAAGTTAATTATATTTTTGATAACAATCTAGATAATCCATTAATGAACAATGAGCGACATACCTTCTTTCACAATTCACCACCAAAGACAAATTACCAGCAACCTACTGTTATTATTAAAAAATAAATGCCTTATAAGCGCCCGTTTCGGAGAAAACAATGACTCCTATCTTACAACATTGCTGGGTATCAACGAAGAAAACAATACAATATTTTTAGATTATGGGCCCAAAGATTATATAAACAAACAGATAGTTAATGCTAAAAAAGTGTATTTTGAAACTGAATATAAAGGCATCAAAGTTACATTCACCGGCTCTGAATTAAAAGAAATCAGTTATGAAGGTGACCTGTTATTCAGTATGTCCATTCCCAAGGCACTTTTTTGGATGGAACGTAGAGAATATTTCAGAGTAAAAATACCTATTTCAAAACCAAGTTATTGCCAATTTTTACTAAAAGACCGAGAGCCAATTAACATTAAAATACATGACCTCAGCCTTACCGGCTTTTCAATAATGGATCAGTGCGACGATTTTTCAAAGCAAATAGCTACAGGTTCAACTTTTGACCAATGCAAGCTCATACTGTTTCAGGCTGGGGAACATACTGTGTCTTTCGGGGTACTTTATAGCCGAATCATAAACCCTGAAAAGTTACAAAAAATGCAAAAAAATGGATGTAAATTTATTTCTATAACACGCTCAGTTGATGACGCCATCCAAAGTTATATGCAACGCATTCAAAGGGAAGACTTACAAGATGGAAGCATTACCCCTGAAAGAATTCTAGTTCACAAAAAAATAATCATATATCTTAACGATCGATAAATGTCATTACATGAAATTCATCGAGTTTGTATTTAAATTAAAAAACTCTTTTAAACATACTCTTTAAGACATGTAACAGACAACTTCGATTAATCAAGGTTATCTGTTACAGGATTTATTTAACAAAAAATCTGTTTTAAAATGAATATCAGAACCATAGAACCCTAGTGCTATTTTTCAAAACCCATCAAGGTGGTGTCTTCTAGCTTTACTTTTACACTTATGAAAAAATTTTACTGACTGATCAAGCACTGAAATGACATCTTCACAGCATATTATATTTCTATCACTATCAAGTATATAATCAGCAAGTTCTGTAATTGCCATCCAATTTTCATCTTTATTTACAAAGTTGAAGGCTTCATTAAATAACTCATCCAACTTCTGATCTTTTTGTTGTTGATCGCCAAATAAACTAGTTAAATATTCATGTGCCAAAGCAAGATCTGAACTGCCACCATAATTTTTTAATGCTTTGAGATTAACAATTTGATGATTGAAAAATTCATCATCAGTATCAGCAACGTATTTGGCTTCGGCTAAAGGTCCGATAAGAAGATTAACAATATCTGACTCGAAAGCAACCATATAATCCTTTTTCAATTGCTTCATCCCAGAGTTGTCTTCCTGTATATTATTCTCCAGACCATCTATAGATAAAGGTAGCAATTCGATTAACCGCCCACCTTCAACCCTGGCAATGCAATCATCATGCGTTGTTTCATAAGCCATAACTTCCAGGTCTGTTATTGAGCTCATTTCTTTAAAAATAATTTTAAAGAATACTGGCGGCAGATGCCTTGCCTTATTATTCAAATAAATCCCGGCAGCATGACCTGCTTCATGGAAAGCGACACGCTGTTTATGCTCCTTCAATTTACACTGACTAATAAGCTCAGTTACCTTATTTCTTTTCATTCTTAATCTCCATAATTATTAAGCCAACAAAAAATGTAATTTAAAAATTACTCAGCATCATGAATCCAATAAAAAAATTGACTTTGAATTTCAGACTCAGCTGCAAACCAATCTTCCATCTCATGCCCACTTACGAACCCTCTTTTTTCATATTTACAGTAAGCACGTTCTGCAACCATTTTTTGAAATCTATCCATATTAATAGCTTCCATATTATTTGGTTTTTGCACAGAATTAATAGTATCCACAACCCCACCCTCACCTGTATGATTCAAACACCACTTCAAAATGTCATTCTATAATACAAAAACACAAGAATACTATCCGTATAAATACCTATACACAGGTTTAATTGAAGTACTGAAACGACTTAATATGGAAAAGCTGAATATTTTTTTCTGATTGGCAACGCAACCAAACAACTACCAATCAACAGATTGGCAATATCTGGCTTTCAGCTCAACCACCATGGATTAAGCTTGGATTGATTCCCGCTAAAACTTGCTCAGCCAATGCTATCTTCTTTCGATCCATAATTCGGCTGTTTATAAGACAAAACCATCAAAATTAATTGGGCGATATTTTCAGCCTGCATTTTTTCCATAATACTAGCCCGATGAACATCCACAGTTCGACTGCTGATATGTAATATTTGTGCGGTTGATTTATTGGAATGACTAGAGGCAATCAGGTCCAGAACTTCCTTTTCCCTAGCCGTTAAACGTTTAACACGTTCCAGAATATGCTGCCTGTTAGCAAAATCGTCTCTAAAAGCGATATCTTTTTTTAAAGCTTCATCTATACGCGCCATCAAAATATCACTATCAAACGGTTTTTCCATAAAATCAACAGCACCGGCTCTAAATGCTTTTGCTGAGTCAGGAATATCTGCATGTCCACTTACAAATATAATCGGAATACAAATACCTCGGGTCGTTAATATATTCTGAAGATCATGCCCGCTCATACAAGGCATTCTAACATCTAAAAGCAAACACCCATGTTGCTCAGTATTATATTCACTCAAAAAACTCTCCGCAGAATCATAACTCCTCACTTCATATCCTGTGGATTCAATCAAAAGGGTGAGTGAATCACGAATTGCCAATTCATCATCAACTACATAAATTACAGGTTCAGGATTATTATTGCTCATAAGAATCTTTCCATATAGGTAAAGTAAAATAAAAAGTGGTACCCTTCCCAGGCAAACTATTGAAATGTAAACTTCCTTCATGGGCTTCAACAATTGACCGACTTATAGATAGTCCCATTCCCATGCCATCAGCTTTTGTTGTAAAAAAAGGAGTTAATATGTTTTGTTGCTGATCATGCTCAATACCATGCCCATTATCTTTTACTCTTACTTGTATTTTATTACTATCAATTAAGAATGCTTCAATGGTTAACTGGGGCTTCTGTGTTAGAAGTTGTTTTTGCATAGCATTGACACTATTTCTGATCAGATTGATAAGTACCTGTTCGATTTGAATCTTATCTACATAAACAGGTGGCAAATCAGTTTCCAGCTCAAATTTAAAACTTATATTATTTTGCTTCAGCTCAGGTATACACAAATCTAAAGCATCATGAATCAAGTCATTAAGATTAATGGCTGAACGATAGAGTGTGTGAGACTTGACAAAGTTTCTCATGCGATGAATTATTTTACCTGCTCGTAAAGCCTGTTGCTGTGTTTTAGATAAAATATCAACCAGTTTTACCAAATCAAGATTTGGTTTGGCAATCAAGTTCATACTGGCTTGTGTATAATTTGAAATCGCGGCCAGTGGCTGATTGACTTCATGAGCAATACCCGAAGCCATTTCCCCCATCAACCCAAGCCGAGTAACGTGGGCGAGTTGATCTAAATGCTCTCGGTCTTGTTGTTCCAACAGCTTACGCGAACTGACATCACGAACTATATGAGTGAAATAACGCTCTTTATCAGTTGAAAATTCAGCTATGGATAAATCAAGAAATACGACCTTTCCATTTTTGTGCAATCCTTCAACCTCTCGAATGTTACCCGTCTCTGTTATTAGCTGTTGCCCAATATTCTGTTTTATTAATTCCGGCATAAACGGCATCAGTATTTTTATACTTCTCCCCTTAAGTTCTTCTGGCTTATAGCCAAAAATAACTTCCACCGCAGCATTCGCTGATACGATGCAATCATCATGGCCCACTGTAATAATACCTTCAACAGATGCATTAAAAATAGCGTTAAACTTAGCTTCACGTTCCATCAATTTATTTTTTGATACACTAAGTTCGTCAATCTTCTTCTGTAAACTAAAATTACTTCCTATCAATTCATCGGTCTGCCTAAGGATTTTTTCTTCCAATTTTTCATTAAGACAAATGATACTAGCTTGTGAATACTTCAACTCTGTTACATTATCAAGAACCATCAATATCTGTAAAGCGCTGTTATCATTAGAGTTAACACTTACACTACATTTAATATAAGTTAAAAGATTACATTTATTACAGAATTCAGATTCACATTTATAGCCCGGACACTCCTGGAAAAATTGACATACCGGATAAAGAAGAGATGTTGAGGCGCATATATTTTCTAATTTGGTATCAAAAACTTGGTCTACTTTATTAGCTAAAAGACTTCTGAGAAACAAGTAATAATTATCCTGATCAGAAGAATGTATAAAACCGGCAAATTTCTGACCTATAAGTGCCTGCTTTGATTGCCCCAACAGAACTGATGTCGCAACATTACAATTCTCGATACCGCCGACCTCATTCAATGTAAGATAAGCGACTGGCGATAAATCATAAAGTTGCGCATAACTATCACGAGATACAATTAACTCTTGATGTACTCTGTTTAATTCTTCGTTCTGCATCTTTAGTTCAATTTGATGAGTTTGAAGATCAAACAACAGATTTTTAATGTCTTCAGCAGACATTAAGTCAATATCGATTTGACTACCTGACATTATCGAAGCTGCATTTTTCAAGAATTTATCCGATAACTTATTATCTTTATCGCCAGTATTGATAATTTTATTTTGTAATTTTCTCATGACCCATATCTATTTCTATGATGCGGTGAATAAGATGAATTAAAAAGAATACACTTGTCATACTTCTAAAAAATCGTCGTATTACTTTAGCTTAATACCTTAAAACGGCTGAACTTTAATATGCAGTTATGCTTGATATTGGACGTTTAAAACAGATAAAACGGAATTTATAGATCGGTTAAATTCAAATATTAAAAAAACCGAGGTTAATTATACCCATCATCCTCTGAAAATTGACAGCACAAATACATTTCGGTAGAAAAATATCTAGGGATTAGGCTTCTCCGCTTTAAAGCTTGCCAGCCTTCCAAGGCAATAAGCAAGTCTTGGCGGCAATCAGCGCCTCCAATTTCTGTTTCTGTTAGCCTTAATCACCGCCTAATAAATTACCCAAGCCACCTAAAATTGAACCTTCCTCTTGCTGTCTTCCCCCACCTTGGGGTGCCGAAGAAAGCATACGACCCGCCAAACGCGAAAAAGGTAAACTTTGCAACCAAACCGTGCCGGGGCCGGTTAATTTGGCAAAAACCAAGCCCTCGCCACCAAACAGCATAGTTTTTATGCCACCTGCCTGTTGAATGTCAAAATCAACACTGCCAGTCATCGCCGCCAGACAACCGGTATCGACATGCAAAACGTCACCCGCAACTAGTTCAATTTTTTTCAGACAGCCCCCCGCATGAATAAAGACCCAGCCATCACCTTCCAACTTTTGCATAATGAAACCCTCACCTCCAAAAAGTCCCGTTAAAATACGACGTTGGAAGTGTATGCCAATTTGCACACCTTTTGCAGCCGCCAAAAAACTGTCTTTTTGACAAATCAGTTTACGGTCATAGTCTTTCAGGCTTAAAGCAAGAATGGTTCCCGGATAAGGCGCGGCAAAAGCCACTTTACCTTTGCACTGGGCAGTTTGGGTAAAAACAGTTATAAACAAACTCTCATTAGTCAGCAAGCGCTTGCCTGCCCCTAGCAGTAAGCCCATAATCCCACCTTGTTGCGAGCCAGAACCATCGCCGAAAATGGTTTCCATTTTCACAGCTTCACTTTTATACATCATCGCCCCAGCCTCCGCGACTGCACTCTCTTGCGGATCCAGTTCAATTTCCACAAACTGCATTTCATGGCCGAAGATTTTATAATCAATACCTTCTGTAACCGAAGCCTGCCCAAAGCCATGAGAAGACTGCTCATTAATTGCCGTTGAGAGCAAAGGAACCGGTTGATTAAGCATGGGCAAACTCAGTGGTTTGGTTGACATCATCGACAAGGGTGTTGGTGGAAAAGGCGTTACCCCGTCTTTCTTTACCGGCCTGATTTCGGTTGCTTCATAAACCGTTATCCAATCAGATAAACCCTGACACCAACAATAAGCCCCCTGATGTTCACGGGCAAAATTCTTTGCATAATCTTGCGTATAAGGACCGCTGGTTACATTATCACAGGAAAAAAACCACTCGCTCATTGTCTTAGCCTCTATCAATTATTCTGAAAAAACTTATTATCTACAAAAACTCCAGAAAGTATAAACCACTGTAACTTTTAGCGCATTTTTAGCCGTTATTTACAATCCTTCTATCACTAATAAAATCTGTACATAACTATTTAAAGTGTCCAGTCAATACCCGTTTTATCTTCCTTGACGATAAATCGCCCGAAGCGCATAATTCAAATCGGATGTGCGATAAAGCGCATCGTATTTATCATAATTAACTACAAGAGATCAGAATATGACTAATAAATTTTTATTATCAATGGCTATGATTGTGTCATTATCGTTTTTATCACAAGTATCTTTTGCTACAGATGAATGTAAAGATGATAAGGATTGTAAGGACGGTAACGTTTGTATTTTAGCGCTCACACCACATATATGTAAAGCACCTCAAGAAGCGGGGGCAGCCTGTAAGCGTGATGCAGTATGTGCATCTAAAAAATGTGAAATTCCTGAAGGAAAAGAAATTGGAGCCTGCAAATAAAACCCAGGTTTTTATACTAAATTTTCTAAAGATTAACAATAAATATATAAATCCCTTAAATGAACATTATAAATATAGTTTTATGACAAGGGATTTGTTTATTTTTAGAAATATAAGGCTTCAGTACTTATGCCATCCAAAAACTAAAACTCACCCCGTAAGCCATGCGTTTCCTCTGCCTTATCATACTCATATTCATATCAATTCTTGAAATTGGGCCAATACCGATGACCCCTATTTTTTTAATTTGGGTAGTATTGTTTCGCCCTGTTTGGTTTTATGAATGGGTGCTTAAACTCTATGGAAAAAACTAATTCACCTAATGTTACCTCTCCTTCGCTTCGACCAGGTATCGGTCACTGTTCAACAAAAATCACTATTAACCAATATTAATCTGGCTCTCTACAACGGTGACAAAGCCGTGTTATGCGGAAAATCGGGCTCAGGTAAAAGCAGCGTTCTTAGAACCTTACTGGGACTTCATCCCGTCACCTCAGGCACAGTTTTCTTTCAAGAATCAGCATTAACGCCATCCACTGTTCAGAACATCCGCAGTTGCTCAGCTTTCATTGGCCAAGAGCCAATTTTGGGCGCTGACAATGTCCGCCAAGCCATGCTGTTACCGTTTCAGTTTAAATCACATCGCGACAGAAAACCCACTGAGGATCAACTTATTGAGGTACTAAACCGCCTGCAACTTGCCGCGACACTATTAAACCAAGAGAGCAGCCGAATTTCGGGCGGTGAAAAACAGCGAATTGCCTTGGCCCGTGGTTTACTTTTAGGCAAAAAATTATATCTACTGGATGAAGTAACCAGCGCTCTGGACACTGAAAGTAAACAAGCAGTTTTCGAGGTTCTATCTGATCCTGCGCTGACAGTACTATCAGTCACTCACGACCCTGAATGGCTGGAACGCTGCAGTATTATTTTTCAACTTGAAGCCGGTCGATTAATTCAGGAGAAGCGCAATGAATACACTGGACATTGAACTTCCTAAAATGACATTGCTGTATGGCCTGTCGCTACTACCGGTTTTACTACTGTGGCTTATAGGTCTGCGCTTAACAAAAGATATAGTCATCAGCATTGTCCGAATGAGTATTCAATTAGCGCTGGTTGGTATCTACCTGAAAATGCTTTTCGAGCTAAATCATCCTTATCTCAACGGCTTATGGATATTAATGATGCTGCTTGTGGCTGATATAACCATTTTGAAACGGGCTGGGCTTAAAGTACGTTATTTTGCCTTGGCCACTTTTACTGCAGTCGCTTCCAGCATACTTTTTTCCACTGCATTCCTAGTAGTTTTGGTGATTCAGCCAACGCTTTATTATGATGCTCACTATATTATTCCTCTGGCTGGTATGATTCTCGGCAACTGCCTTCAGGGCAATGTCATAGCACTAGAACGCTTTTATTCAGTACTAAGAAAAAACGAAAATGAATACGCAACCTTTTTGATGCTGGGCGCAACTCGTTGGGAAGCGGTTCGTCCGTATTTTAAGGATGCAATCAAAGCCGCAATCAACCCCACTATCGCCGGCATGGGCACCATGGGATTGGTCTCATTGCCGGGGATGATGACCGGACAAATTCTCGGAGGTAGCGACCCCTGGCTGGCAGTAAAATATCAAATCGCCATTATGATCTGTATTTTTACCAGTACCACAATTGCCTGTATTATCAATTTAAAACTCAGTCTGAACATCGCTTTTAATGCGTTTGATATTTTGAATGACGAAGTAATGGCCAAGCGCTGAATTTTATCAATACCCATAATTAGCTTGAAATACACACGCTACCTGATCGAATACCTACTAAAAACATGTACACGACCAACAATTAATAATTAACTTTCAACCCCAAGGAGATAGACCATGGCCAATAACCGAATCCCTGCCCTGCTGGCGGCATTAACACTATTGTTACCCGCCCTCGGAAGAAGCGAACCAGTTGGCTTGGATCGCCTTGAACACATCGTCGTAATCTATCTTGAAAATCGCAGCTTCGACAGCCTGTTCGGCCTATTTCCGGGCGCCAACGGCATCATAGACTTAAAAAATGCACCGCCACAACTTGATCAATACGGACGACCTTTCAAGACGTTACCACCGGTTATGAACGGTAAGCTTGTTGATAGCCGCTTTCCTGCCGACTTGCCTAACAACCCCTTCGATATTGGTCGCTATGTAAAACCCAACGAGACACATCCAGACCTCACCCACCGATTTTTCGTCCACCAGATGCAAATCAACGGTGGGCGTAATGACCGCTTTGCACAACTGTCTTCAGCAGGTGGCTTGACGCTAGGACATTATGACCTTTCAGGAACCACGCTTTGGAACTACGCAAAGGAATTTACGCTGGCCGATAATTTTTTTCAGGGTGCCTTTGGCGGCTCGTTTTTAAATCATCAATGGTTAATCTGTGCCTGCATGCCGGAATTTAAAGAAGCGCCACCAGAACTTCGCCAGTGGAAAATCGATCCGGCAACCGGCAGACTAATCGGTGATCCCAGTGTCACTGAAGATGGTTACGCTGTGGGTAGCATCCAACCCAATTTTCCACCTTTTGATTCTGCCCATTCGGAGAACAGGTTACCTTCACAATATCACACGACGATCGGTGACCGACTGTCTGACAAGAAGATTTCCTGGGTCTGGTATGCCGGTGGTTGGGACGATGCTGTAGCTGGACGAAAATCAGGGGATAATTTTCAATACCATCATCAACCTTTTGTGTATTTCGCAAATTATGCGCCAGACAGCCAGGCGCGAACTGAGCATTTAAAAGACAAAAATAAGTTGTTTTCTGACCTTAAAGGCGATTTCCCCAAAGTTGCTTTTTTCAAACCTGTAGGTAGTAAAAATCAGCACCCAGGTTATTCAACTATTTTCGAGGCGGACAACGAAGTCAAAGAAGTGGTTGAAGCTATTCGCAACAGCACAATTTGGCCAAATACTGCTATTATCATCACTTATGATGAATACGGCGGCTTTTGGGATCATGTCGCTCCACCGGAAATTGATCGCTGGGGACCTGGCACCCGGATTCCTGCCATCATCGTTTCGCCGTTTGCGAAGAAAGCTTATGTGGATCACACCCTCTATAACACGACCTCGATTCTGAAATTAATCGAAAACCGCTACAACCTGGTACCACTCACCAGTCGCGATGCCCAAGCCAATGGCTTGCAGGGAGCTTTTGATTTCGACCAGTAACTGTTTGATTTTGTAATAAATATAATGACCGAAATATTAACAGGTATTTTATTTACAATCCTAACAAGGAAAGCTAATGTCAAAACATAAACCCAAAGAAATAAAATGGTTTCCCGATGTCGAGGAACACGATTACCCAGCCGCTGAATCCTATCTGCAACTGCTTTATAGTGAAGATAAAGTTGCAGTGATGATAAGTAAATTCAGAAGTGCTACCATCGTGCAATTCAAGGCAAAAGACATTTTCAGGGCTACGCAACTTTCTTTATTGGGCATCAGTAATTTGCATGTAGAAAAAGACAGAAAAAAAATTGAAAAAAATATCTGCATCTCTCCACTGCTACTTCTAAGAGACGAACATAACGGGAAAGTCGTTATTGCAGATGGCTACCATCGACTATGCGCCATCTACGAATTTGACGAAGACGCCTGGATCCGATGCAAAATAGTTTAAAGCGCCGCTTCTTCCTGCCCCGTAAACAATTATTACTCGCCGATGCTGTTGCTGGCTTATCGGTTGCTTTTATCTTGTTGCCTGAGGCTGTCGCCTATGCAGCCATTGCCCATCTTACTATTCAAGCCGCGATTACTGCGGCTTTGGTTGGCTTACTTTGTTATGCCTGGTTAGGCGACAGTCATTTCGCAATCGTCGCACCCACTTCATCTGCCGCCGCGCTTCTGGCAGCGGTAGTGCTATCTATGCATCCAGTTGACGCCAGTGCCGCCACTGGCTTAGGCGTCGCTTTGGTGATCTTGACCGGCATCGGTTTACTGGCTTTTGCAAAAGCCAGACTCGGACGACTTTCCGCCTTTATTTCCCGCCCTGTACTTCATGGCTTCTCGTTTGCGTTGGCGCTAACCATCATTATTAAACAATTGCCGATCATACTGGGGATTAAAATTCACTCTTCCGAGCCATTTCAAATTATCGTTGAGTTATTGGTTCACGCCCAGGACTTGGCAGTCTGGAACACTTTCATCGGTTGTTGCGCACTATTGTTGTTATGGCTACTGAAACGATGGCCCAAAATTCCGGGCGCTTTTGTGGTGTTGGTTTTAGGTATCTGTTTAAGCAACAACATTAATCTGAATGACTTTAATGTTGCTATCGTTGGACCCGTTTCCCTCAAAACACCCATACTCACCTTGCCCGAGTTACCTCTTGAAAAGTGGCTAAACATTGCCGAACTGGCTTGCGGCTTACTCATAATCATTGTTGCCGAATCGTGGGGTAGTATCCGCAGTTTATCCCTGCTTCATGGAAACAATGTAGAGCCCAACCGCGAACTTTTTGCACTGGGCACAGCCAATCTGGTTTCAGGCTTATTTCAAGGTATGCCAGTCGGAGCAGGGTTTTCGGTGAGCTCTGCCAATGAAGAAGCTGGTGCCCAAAGCAAACTGGCCGGTTTCCTGGCGGCCTTGGTATTGCTGTTAATGGCCATTTTTGGTCAAGTCTGGATAGGTCATATTCCTGAACCGATTGTGGCGGCCGCCGTAATTAATGCCTTGAGTCATGCGTTAAGCCCTAAAGCACTGCTACACCTGTGGCGTATCGATCGCGATCAATACCTTGCGCTTGCCGCAGTTGTGGCTGTTTTAATTTTTGGTGTATTACATGGCATGCTGCTGGCCGTGGGTTTATCCTTGGCGGCTGCGATGCGCACCTTTAGTCAGCCGTTGGTAAGGGAACTTGCAGAACTAGACAGCTCTCGTGATTATGTGGACAGAGAAAATCACCCAAAAGCAATAATCCAGGCTGACATTTTGATTTTGCGTCCGGAAGAACCTATGTTTTTCGCCAGCGTCGAGGGCATTCTGACGGAAGTTCAACAACGTTTAAAAAGTAGGTCTGAAGCCAAGGTACTTATCATAAGCCTCGAAGAAAGCGCCAATCTGGATAGCACGGCCGCCGAATGTCTGATTGAACTTGCTGATCATCTTCAGCGTCAGGAAAAAATACTCTTATTGGCAAGAGTCAAAGATCCAATAAGGCAGTTATTGTTACAGTTGGCAGAGAAACAGTTTCAAAACCAACTCTTTTGGAGCGTAGCGGATGCTGTGATCGATGCTAAAAAAATCGTACTAACCTGATTTACCAATCTACTATCATAGGCTAATTAATCTCATGATCCTGGCTATATTTGTCATAAAAAAGTGCTGCCGGCATTGGGCGCGCTATGGCATAACCTTGACCATATTCACAGCCTAAAGCATAAAGAGCGTGAAAATGTTCCATACTTTCGATTCCCTCGGCGACCATACTTATCTCGAAAGCCTTAGATAATGCAATAACACCCTTAACAATAGCATTATCACCTTTATCGACCAACATATCACGCACAAATGTCTGGTCGATCTTGATCGTGTCAACGGGTAAATGGTGTAAATAGGTAAGCGAAGAATACCCGGTACCAAAATCATCCAGAGAAAAGAATACACCAAGAACGCGGCAGGCCTTTATAGTCGCAGCCACAGTAGCGACATCCTCAAGTGCCGCTGTTTCCAATATTTCAATATGTAATCTACCAGCAGGCAAATCAGGATAACGCATAAAAGCCTGTTCCAGAAAATTTAAGAAATTATCTGATTGTAAATGACAAGCGGCAATATTTACTGATACGCTAACAGAAAAGCCTTTTTTGCTCCACTGCATAAGTCGAGACAGCGCCGAATCGATAACCCATTCACCTACCCTGATTTCAAGCTCAGAGTTACGTATATCATTCAAGAATACACCTGGCAGTAATAAACCGCGTTCCGGATGATTCCAGCGAATTAAGGCTTCGGCTCCAACAACCTGCCGTGTGGACAAATCAACTATGGGTTGATAATAAAGTTCAAACTCATCGTTAACCAAGCCTTGCTGAATGCGCAACATAGCTTCATGATAGGCCTGATGTTGCTGGTCATACATTGGGTCAAAAAAATGAAAACGATTTTTTCCCGATTGTTTTGCTACATACATGGCCTGGTCTGCATGACGTAAAAGCTCGTCAGAATCTTTATTATCACTGGGAAAAATACTGACTCCGATACTTGTGGTAAGTGAAACCAATTGCTCATCAATAAAAATTGGCATGGCAACTGCCTCATGTATTCGCTTTAAGGTGACAATACATTCTTCCAGATGATTTAAATCCGGAAGTAATACCACAAACTCATCCCCACCCAATCGTGCAACAGTATCACCTTCACGCAGAATTTTACCTATACGCTGGGCAATCTCAATCAATACATAGTCGCCAACTTGATGCCCAAAATTATCATTAACCGGTTTGAAGCCATCAATATCAAGATAGCAAACACCCAACATGGTCCGTTCCCGCTTGGCTTGAGCAATAGCCTGCTTCATGCGGTCTGCCAACAAAACGCGGTTGGGAATGGAGGTCAAAGCATCATAGTGAGCAAGATACTCCAATTGCTCTTCATGTTGTTTTAACATGCTGATGTCGGAGGAAATACCCACATAGTGAGTTACTACTCCCTGAGTATCTGTAATTGCAGAGATACTGCGCAGTTCAGGATACAACTCCCCAGCTTTATTCCGATTCCAAATTTCGCCACTCCAATGACCCGTCGAAATAATTGACTGCCACATTGCCTCATAAAATGACTGATCATGATAACCGGATTTTAAAAATCTTGGGTTTTCTCCTGACACTTCTTCATGTGAATAGCCGGTCATTCGCGTAAAAGCAGGATTGGTATCAAGAATATTAACTTGCGCATCAGTAACCATGATACTTTCCATGGCGTTTTCAAAAACGATAGATGCAAGGTTTAACTTGTCCAAAGAATGTCTAATCAATAATTGATTTTTGACGCGCAATAAGGTAATTGCGGGGCTAATAGGCTTGGTGATGTAATCTACAGCACCCATTTGGAGAGCATGGACTTCGGATTCACTGTCGGTTGCCGCTGTCACAAAGATCACTGGAATATCACTGGTAAGTCTATTATCTTTTAACTCTTTAAAGACATCATAGCCATTCATATCAGGCATATTGATATCAAGCAAGATTAGATCAGGCCTTGGCGAACGCTGAGCAATATCTAATGCTCTATAGCCATTTCCAGCCACTTTTACCTGATAATCCTGACCAAGCAAAGAAACCAGTATTTCCTGATTTGAGCGAATATCATCAACGATCAAGATGATAGGAATTTTAAAGTTACAATTAGGTGTATTAACTTTTATCATTGAAAACTGCCAATATTTTTCTTGCTGGTAGGTAATCAGTATTAAGGATGTATTGGTACATATTTTCAAATTCCGGCAAACTGTCATCCGGGATAAAAAACTTTAATCTTTGCAATAGATGTTCGCTGATAAAGCTATCATTAGCAAGTAAATCATCTAATTCAGCAATAAGCTGGTTAGACCTCACCTCATCACCCACAGTGCTAACGAGAATATCTAGGTCATCCGTTATCGCTGTAAGGGTAGAGAGAATTCTGTTAAAGCTGTCATTCCATTTATTAAATATAAGTTTATCAACCTTTCCTTTTAGAAGCTGAGCCTCAAGCAAAACACAAGCTAGATGAAACTCTCTTGCACCCAGATTACCAGCAGTGCCTTTAAGTGTATGTAAACATTTTTTTGCATCACTCAATTCGCCATTATTAATTTTGGTAATAATAGCCAAGGCATCGCTGCCAATTTGCTTGCGAAAATCGATCAGTAGAGAAATGAATTGTTTTTGTTTACCGGTAAAAATAGTGATGAGCTCACTAATATCAAAACCTGGCAAACTGCTTATAAGTTCAGACCAATCCTCGCTGCTTTCCAGAAGATCGGGCACGTTTTTAAGTGATTCAGTATTCGGTTCATACCAGCGTAATAAAGAATTTATCAAATCTACCGGATTGATTGGTTTGGCAACATGATCATTCATTCCTGCATCAAGGCAGTCCTGTCTGTCATGTGGCATTGCCGAAGCCGTCATTGCAATAATCGGCAAATGGTTACAATTAGATAATTTACGAATTTGACGGGTAGCCTCAAAGCCATCCATAACAGGCATTTGCAAATCCATTAGCACGGCATCAAATTTTTCTTTCTGCACCCAGTTAATCGCTTCAACACCATGACTGGCAATACTCACTTGTAGCCCGGCATTTTCAAGAAGCTCAGTTGCTACCTGCTGATTTAATTGATTATCTTCCACCAATAGGATTCGTGCATTTTTGAGTGGTCGTGCCATTTCGTAAACATCAATCTTTTTCTCAGGAAGCTGATAACCTTTACTTTGATGATGATAAATATGAAGAATAGTGTTTAGCAGACTTGAAGGAATCACAGGCTTATTCAAGATTGCATCCAGATGAACCGACATACCATCGGCTTCACTGAGCAGCTGATCCTTACTGTAGGCTGTTACCATAATGATTATAGGCAGTTGTTTCAGCTTATCCTCTGCTGTCTGTTGCTCTAATTGACAAGTAAGTTCCAATCCGCTCATACTCTTCATCTGCCAATCTACCAAGAGCAGATCAAACGGCGAGCCAACTAGTTCAGCTTGATGGATTTTGTATAAAGCCTCTTCAGCAGATAATGCAGTCTCAACCTTCAATTGCCAGGATTCGAGAATACCTTTAAGAATAACGCAAGAAATTTCCTGGTCATCAACCACCAGTACACGGGTATCTTTAAGGTGATAACTATCCAAATTCCAGTTATATGACTGACCCTTCGTACAGGGAACTGAAAAGGAAAAAGTACTGCCTTTACCTGCTTTGCTGGACGCTGTAATACTGCCACCCAACAACTCAACCAATTGCTTGCTAATCGTTAAGCCCAGTCCAGTACCACCATACCTTCGGGTCGTCGATGAATCCGCCTGGCTAAATGGTTCAAAAAGATTTTGAATATTATTTTCACTGATACTGATACCCGTATCTGTCACTATTAAACGTAGCATTAAATCATTCTTACCACTTTGCTCTGGCTCCATTCGAATATGAATTTGGCCTTTAGGGGTGAACTTTATTGCGTTGCTAAGCAGATTGATCAGTATTTGCTGGATACGCAAGGGATCGCATATCAGAGTCATTGGCATTTCAGGCGCAATATCCAAAAATATTTCTATGCCTTTATTTTCAGCCATTACCGTAAACAAATCGGACACGCCCTGAAGCATAACAACAGGATCAAACTCGATAAGTTCTATATTTATTTTTCCGGCTTCTATTTTTGATAAATCCAAAATGTCATTAAGGATTTTTAACAAAGCTTCTGAAGATTTGTTAATATTTTGCAGATAATCACGCTGTTTAGGCGTTAACTTTGTTTCTGTCGCCAAACGGGTCAACCCGATTATAGCATTTAGGGGTGTCCGAATTTCATGCGACATATTGGCAAGAAATATCGTTTTACCGTGGTTTGCTTCTTCGGCAACCTGCTTTGCCAAAAGTAATTCGCTCTCCAGTTGTTTACTCTTGGTAATATCCCTAGCAATTTTTGAGGCTCCGATAATATTGCCCCTATTATCGATAATAGGTGATATCGACACAGAAACATCAATCAGTGAACCGTCCTTACGAACTCGCACAGTTTCAAAATGTTCAACACGCTGAGCATGACGGATTTGTTCCAGGAAAAAATGTTCCTCGCTAACACGTCCAGGAGGAAATATCTTGAGCATGGATGCTCCAATCATTTCCTTGGCAGTAAAGCCAAACAACTTTTCAGCACTGGCATTCCAGCTAACAATCGTTCCATCCAGAGTCTTACTGATGATTGCATCATCCGAGGACTCTACAATAGACTCATAATAATTACTTATATTCAAAATCAATACTTTAGTTTAAATGCCTTATTAATTAAGAGACATTTTAACGCACAATCCCCTAGCATTTCAGCGTTTATCACAGTATTTGATTGTACCCAAGTTTTCCTGCCTTTATACGTAAATTGTATTGACTCCATTTAAACACAAACAATTCAACAGGGACTGGAAATTATCAAAAACATCCAATCGCAGAACTCACAAAAGAAGGAGACTTTATCCTTGATATTTTGAAGATCAAAAAAATAATAGATCACCAAAAACACATCACTGCGCGTAAAGAATAAAATTCGAGTAGAAAGCTCGATTTTATGGGCAATAATTTATGCTTGGGGACTTATTTTTTAGGTGTTTTTATCGATTCTGTGAAAGAAATTCGGCGTTAAAATAGAATTATGAGCAGTTTTACTATGATCAGTTTCGGGGTAATCCAACGTAAAATGCAATCCACGACTCTCTTTACGTTGCTGTGCGCAACGGATAATTAATTCAGCCACGATGACCAGATTTCGTAGTTCTAATAAATCACTGGTAACACGAAAGTTACTGTAATATTCGGAGATTTCATTTTTAAGTAATTCCACCCGACTTAGAGCCCTACTTAATCGCTTATCGGATCTCACAATGCCTACATAGTCCCACATAAAACGACGTAGCTCATCCCAGTTATGTGAAACAACAACTTCCTCGTCGGAATCACTTACTTTTGATTCATCCCATTCAGGAATGTGCGGAGGAGGTAAGATACGTGGAAGTTTTTCCAAAATATCCTCACAAGCTCTTTCTGCAAACACCAGACATTCCAATAAGGAATTACTGGCCATACGATTGGCTCCGTGGAGACCGGTACAAGCAACTTCACCTACAGCATAAAGGTTAGTAATGTCAGTGCGAGCACGACTGTCGGTTAAAACACCGCCACACGTATAATGAGCAGCTGGAACAACAGGAATAGGTTGTTTAGTGATATCAATATCAAACTCAAGGCACTGCTGATAAATCGTAGGGAAATGTTCAAGTATGAATTGTTCAGATTTATGGCTTATATCCAGATAAACACAGTCTATACCACGTTTTTTTATTTCGTGATCAATGGCTCTGGCAACGATATCTCGTGGCGCCAATTCTAACCTGGAATCAAAATGCTGCATAAAAGATGAGCCATCCGGCAAAATCAATTTACCGCCCTCCCCTCTTACCGCTTCACTGATCAAAAAAGATTGAGCCTGTGGATGAAAAAGACACGTTGGATGAAATTGCATAAATTCCATGTTACTGACACGACAACCTGCTCGCCAGGCCAACGCGATTCCATCACCAGTTGAACTTTGCGGATTGGTACTATAAAGATAAGCTTTGCTTGCACCACCAGTAGCCAAAACCACAACACGGGCAGCAATAGTTCTGACCTGCTGATTTTTTGAATCCAGTACATAGGCGCCCAAAATCCGTTTTGTGGGAAGTTCTTCATCCACTTTATTTGAGCTGGTTATTAATTCCACCACATTATGATGTTCAAATAACTTAATATTGGCATGTTCCTGAGCACGCTCAATCAAGGATAATGACACCGCTTTACCTGTTGCATCTGCGGTATGCACAATGCGACGGTGGGAATGCCCGCCTTCCTGATTTAAATGCAGTTGAACTTCACCAAAAGCATTTTGTTCTTCAGTAAAGACGACACCCTGCGCCCTAAGCCAATCAATGGAACTCTTACCATGCGTCACCGTCAACCTGACAATTTCAGGATCACAAAGTCCGGCACCGGCATCCAAAGTATCGTCAATATGCGACTCAATCGAATCATCGGCACCAAACACTGCCGAAATACCTCCTTGCGCATAATAGGTGCTAGCCGTAGTCAGGGCGAACTTTGATAATACCGCAATATCTAACGATTGTTCAGCCAGTTTAAGTGCCAAGCTCAGGCCAGCTCCGCCGCTACCAATTATGAGGACATCGAAATTTTGGGAATAAGTCATCAGTTTAAGACATTCAACGAGCTAATTAATACGAAGTTAATGGGTAAAGTGGCATAGTTGTTGTTGTTTATGGATAATAAAGCTTTTTAGAGTGATAGCAATTTTTTTGTAATAATTTTGTAATTATTCTTCAGGGAGAAAAATAGTCGCCAGATGACACTAACTTGACAGGGAGACACCTATTGAATAAAGTTTTCTTCATAAAGAGATTAAAACCGAAGTTCTTAAAGATTTTAAATTACTTAAAATCTGTTCAAACCTTTCATACCGGGTCATTTTTTGATTATTTTTCGAAGCGCTAGAGAGTTACATTTCGTTAATGGTATTAAACAGAGGTTTTTTATGCTCAAAAAAATTAAGTGGTGTTTTTTTCTGATTGTTTTGTTCAATCAAAATACGTTCGCACAATTACCGGATTTTACTGAAATGGTAAAAACCAACGGCGTTGCCGTGGTCAATATCAGCACTACGCAAAAAGCACAACCCCAAGCCGAAAACGCCCCCGAACAACAGCAACAGTTGCCAGAGGGCATGCCTCCAGAAATGGAAGAATTTTTCAAGCGTTTTTTAAATGAACAAGGTGGAGGTAATGTTCCAAGAGATACAGCTTCCTTAGGTTCTGGCTTCATCATCTCTGCTGATGGTTATATTTTAACCAATCATCACGTAGTAAAAGATGCTGATGAAATTGTGGTCAAATTTTCTGATCGTAGAGAGCTTTTAGCTAAAGTCATCGGCTCTGACGCCCGGACCGATGTTGCACTCATAAAAGTCGACGCAAAAAACCTTCCCGCTGTGACTATTGGTGAACCCAATAAACTACAAGTCGGTGAGTGGGTGCTGGCAATCGGTTCACCCTTTGGTTTTGAGCAATCAGTAACAGCGGGTATCGTCAGTGCAAAAGGCCGTAGTCTTCCAGGTGGAAATTACGTGCCCTTTATTCAAACCGACGTAGCCATCAATCCGGGTAATTCGGGTGGTCCTTTGTTTAATATGGAAGGGAAAGTCGTAGGAATAAACTCCCAGATTTACAGTCGTACTGGTGGTTTTATGGGACTTTCGTTCTCCATCCCAATGGATGTCGTAATGAATGTTGTCGATCAGATAAAAGCAACAGGAAAAGCCTCGCACGGTTGGCTTGGCGTACAAATACAGGATGTAACAAGAGAACTAGCTGAAACTTTTGGCATGAAAAAACCGCAAGGCGCTCTGGTTTCCAAAGTATTGCCGGGCAGTCCTGCGGAAAAAGCCGAATTGCAGATTGGTGACATCATCACCGAATTTAATGGCCAGCAAATTGAAACGTCTGGCGATTTACCCCCCATGGTTGGCATAACTCCGATCAATGACAAAGCCACTTTAAAAATCATCAGACAGGGCGAGAATAAAACCATTGAGTTTAAAGTAGGACTGTTACCCGATGAAGTTGATAAATTGGCAGACGCTAAAGCAGCGCCGAAAGAACTGCAACATAATCGACTGGGCATTAATGTTACTGATTTAACCAGTGCGCAAAGAGAAGCGCTACAAATCGCCAAGAATGGTGTTGTAGTGCAAGATGTTGCGAAAGGGACGGCTAAAGAGGCAGGAATTCAGCGAGGCGACGTAATTTTACGTATACAAAACAATCCTATCCATGATGCAGCTGATTTCGACAATGTCGTCAAAAAACTCCCCGCGGGAAAATCAGTCGCTGTATTAATCCAGCGCCAAGGTAGTCCAGTGTTTTTGGCGCTTAAAGTCGATAAATAGGCCGCTAAATTTTATCTTAAATCTGAAAAATCATAGGGCTCCTTTTTATTAGGGAGCCCCTTTTATTAAAAAAAATCGCAATTAACTATTTCACCCTTTTAAACCATCCTAAGTAAATTTAATACCTCAAATTAAATGCGAGATAGTTAACAGACCCATCTCAAACGACTAGTAGAATCAAATCGCAGGAAAACCTAATCAAAAAGGTAGATAAGATGAAAAAAAACATTTACTTTACTAACGTCAAAAGTAGCAAGATATTCACTACAAAGCTATACTGACTTTAATTTCCTATACCTAAAAAAAACTAATTATCAAAAGGTTTATCCCTGAAACAATTCGTCAACAGGATATCAGATAACCATGTATAACCAGCCAGACTACACTAAAGGATTCACTCTGCTTGAATTGATGGTGACCATCGCCATCGTTGGTATTCTGGTAGGAATTGCCATCCCCAACTTTACTTCCATCATAATCATTAACCGATTAACGACTTCAGCCAATGAGTTAGTAACAGCATTAAATTTAGCGCGTAGTGAGGCAATAAAACGAGGTATACAGGTAACCGTCAGAAACAAGGGCCCAAGTACGCAATGGGAAAGCGGCTGGGATGTATTTGTAGATATTAACGGAAACGAGACCCTCAACGATAATGGCAATGCAACTTTATGTGAAGCAACTGAAGATTGCTTATTAAGAACTTACGCGGCATTACCAAACGGTTATACCTTAAGAACGGGCAGTAGCTCATACGATGATTATGCCGCCTATTTGCCCTCTGGTTTAAGCAACGTATCTGTTGGCGACACCTTCAGACTGTGTCATGGCTCTGAAACCACCACATCCCGCGCAGTTACCATTAACTCCTTAGGTCGAGCACGAGTTTCAACAGGCACAACATCATGTCCTTAATACCTTTCACAAAGAGTTATGGTATGAAAAAAATAGCCGGATTTACACTGATCGAAGTACTGATTGCGATGCTGGTTTTGGCCGTTGGTCTCCTTGGCTTGGCCGGCTTACAGGCAACCAGCCTTAAAAACAATCAAAGTGCTTATAACCGCAGTCGCGCGACACAACTTACTTATGACTTGGCAGACAGAATGCGCGCCAATGTCGTTGGTAAAGCTAGCTATACTGCAATTCTCCCAAGTTCGGCTGCCGCACAAACAGATTGCTTAACTGTCAGTACAACCTGCACAGTTGCCGATATGGCTCAAAATGACCTCTTTGAATGGAACGCTATTTTAAATAGCAGCTTGCCCAGCGGTATTGGCACAATTAGTGTTTCAGGCAGCATCTATACTATTCGAATCACCTGGGATGATGACCAAGATGGTAACGATACCAATAACCCCAGTTTTCAAACAAGCTTTCAGTTATGATTGTAAATCTTGAAATCCGACATATCCCAAGGCAAGACACTCAATTCGTTTGGTTTCCGATAACAACGTCTGGCAACTATAGACACCTTAGTCAAATCCACACTGATTCTGGTAAAAGCATATGAAAACAACTAACCTGATCCAGCTAGCCAAGGCAAAAAAACAAGCTCTTTGTGGTCACCAAACCGGATTGTCCCTCATCGAAGTTATGATCGCCTTATTGATTGGGGTTTTCCTGATCGGCGGGATATTGGAGATTTTCATTAACAGCAAACAAACCTACAGAATGCAGGAAGGCTTATCCAGACTTCAGGAAAATGGTCGTTTTGCATTGGATTTTTTAGCTGACGATATTCGTATGGCCGGATTCATAGGTTGCAACAATAGTGCCTCACTAACCAATACAACCAGTCCAGTTTACACACCAAATACCTTAAACACCCCAACCGCTTTTTTATATAACTTTAGCAAGCCCATTGAGGGCTTCGAATCAACATCAACTTCAGCCTGGACACCCACTATAAACGTAGCTATCGGTTCACCACAAGGAGGCTCAGACGTCATCACTATTCGCAGAGCAGCCGACCTAGGCTTTAATGTGATAACTCAAGTGTCTGTGACTGCTGGCCTCACGCTGGATACATCCGCCACAACCACCAATTTGCAATCTGCTGACTTTTTAAATTCCTCGGGTTCAAACAACTGTAGTATAGCTGTAGTCAACAATTGCACATCTGCTTCTATTTTTCAGGTCAGTTCAATATCAGGAGGTGTTTTGTCGCATAATACAGGTAGCACTTGCACACCTGATAACTCAACTAATAGTTTGGTTACAACTTTTGTGGGGGGGCAGGTTTATCCGATCAACACCATCAGTTATTTCGTTAGTACAAACACTAACAATAACCTATCGATTTATCGCCGAATCGGCTCATCTAACGCTCAAGAATTAGTTGAAGGCATAGAGCAAATGCAAATTCTTTATGGAGAAGATACGGACCAAGATGGATCATCCAATTATTATGTATCAGCAAATAACGTGGTTAATATGACTAATATTGTCAGTGTTCGAATTAGCCTCTTAGCAGCCACACTGGATAACAACCTAACCGCACAGCCGGTGCCTTATACATACAATGGCACAACCATTACACCAACAGACAATAAAATCAGACGAGTTTTTAACACAACAATTGCCATTCGTAATTAGTTACCATAAATTAAGAGGCCGCCATGATTAATCATCGAATAATTTCATCCTGCTCATTATATGAGGCATCAGGAAATCAATCTAAAAACCTCACTACCTTATTTAGAAGAAAATTTGATCAATCCGGTGCTGTGTTGATTATCAGTTTAATTATTCTATTGTTATTAACGCTAATAGCCACTACCGGGATGCAAACCAGTACGCTTGAAGAAAAAATGGCTGGCAATCTACGCGACAAAAACCTGGCCTTTCAGGCGGCAGAGTCCTCACTTAAAGCCATAGAAACCAGTCTTAACAATACAATTCCTACCTTTTCTGCTGCAGGTACTAATGGCTATTATTCTTCAACGTCGACTCTACCGTCGGCATCATCTGTATTAACTGACGTTTTTTGGACAAGTAATCCAATAGCAACATCCACAGTTACAGGACTTGGTAACGGTATAGCTACTCCGGTTTATATTATCCAAGACATGGGTAAGGTTGCCGATTGTCCCGGAGCGGGAACTGGCACATTAGGATGCAAATACTATCGCATCACAACTCGCGCCAGTGGCGGCTCGACTAATGCAGTAGCTATTTTGCAATCAATCTACTTGCGCTGAAACACTGAAAAATTGACTTTTAGATACTTATAATTCTACCGAAACCATTTCATCGGAGATTAGACATGAATACTTTTACCCGCAATTATTATCTTATCGCTAAAGACTTATTGGCCAGATTGTCGCTGATTTTAATACTTGGATTTACTGTCAATGCTAGTCATGCAGATATTTCTCAATCGCCACTCTTTCTTACGCTTAATGTAACACCGATTGTCATGCTTAATATCTCCAAGGATCATCAGCTCCATTTTAAAGCCTATGACGATTTTTCCGATTTGGACAATGACGGCACTCCAGACACATCTTACAAAAACAGTATTGACTACTATGGCTACTTCGACAGCTATAAGTGCTATAGCTACACCAATAGTCGCTTCGAACCCAGCTCAGTGACATCAACTAAATATTGCTCCGGTCTTTGGAGTGGCAACTTTTTAAATTGGGCCGGCATGACTCGCATTGATACCATCCGTAAAATACTTTATGGCGGTTTGCGTTCCATTGACATAGGAGGCATCACCAACACCACCAACACCACAACACCCGTTGTCACTTCATCTACGAATTCTGGGGCTACCTCAACAAGTCATCCTACCGCTACTAAAAGTGGCAGTAGCTCTCCTTATACCTATACATCTACAGCTACAAAAATACTGACGTCGGGTTCGGGTTGTCCATCAACCCCTGCGACTGTAGCCACTACTTTGCCCAGTTCCAGCTCAGGAGGCAGTAATGTTTACACTTACACTTTCGACTACAGCACAACATCCTCAAGTTCTAGTTCAAGTTCGACAGCATCAACCGTCGGGTCAACAACATCAACTGTTAACACCACTACAACTACCAGTATTACAAATACATCTACAACTACTTTTACTGATTCTGGCAGCAACAATCGCCTTCGTACCACATCAATTTCTTATACTCCAACAGGAAGTTGCAACACCTTAGATGGCATTTCCAGCCAAAATTTTACTGTCACCATGTTCATTACAAGTAATGAATCTACGCTCTCTAATATGACCATAACAACTGTGACTTCGACCACTCCAGCCACAACAATATCCATATCAACATCTACGACATCCACAACCACTACCAGCAATCAAGGTCAAACCGTCTTGGAACGCAGTTATCTACCCAATGACGCCCACAGCTTTACAAAATTTTATAACGGGTCAGATTTAAGTCAGTTAACTCCCTATACCTCGTCAACTGGCCTCACGCTTTGTAATACCACTGTATCAGCTACTCAGCTTTCTCAGAATGTTACCGATGCTCCGCTGCTTCGTGTTTCCAAGGGTGACTTTAGCCTCTGGAGTGCTAACGAGCGTTGGCAATGTCGTTGGTCTCAAGAGGTTGCAGCTACTAACGGTAATGTAACCGCAAGTTCAGGTCTTAACGCATCGGCCAATAATCCCAGCAATTCCAGTTCTGGCTCCGGCGATTTTAATTTACGGGTAAAAGTGTGTGTAACCGGTTTAATCAATACTGAAAACTGCAAAAACTATCCTGACGGCACTGTAAAGCCCATCGGCTTACTGCAAACCTATGGTGATACTGACCTTATACGGTTTGGCCTACTGACCGGATCTTATGGAAAAAACCAATCTGGCGGCGTATTACGTAAAAATGTTTCTTCGATTACCGACGAAATCAATGTGTCGACTAGTGGAACCTTTAAAGCTGCACCGACAACAGGCGGGATCATTAATACCCTGAATCTGTTAAGAATATATGGCTACCGTCATGATGATGGCACCTACTTTGGCGTAACCGGTAGCGATAGCTGTACCTGGGGATGGAGTTCATTTGATGAGGGCAAATGTAGTAATTGGGGAAATCCGCAAGCCGAGATATTTCTGGAGTCCCTGCGTTACCTGTCTAATCATGCAGCCCTACCGGCATTTCTTGCTAACAGCCCTGACTATCTATCCGGCTTAACAGTCGCTACGGCATCCAATCCACTAAGCAGTTCCCAATGGTGCGCAAAGTTGAATGTCATTCAATTTAATGCCAGCACCACTTCCTACGACGGCAATACATTAGCTAATGTTAGTGATATTAGTAGTTCAACCATAAGTTCATTAACTAATGCTGTCGGTGTGGGTGAGAACATTCCAGGTCACAGTTATTTTGTTGGTGCCTTGAGTGGCGGAACGGGCACTAACATTAACCAGTTATGTACGGCCAAAACTGTAAACAACCTCAGCGATGTGTTGGGTACCTGCCCAGATGCACCTAGACTTTCCGGGACCTATCATATTGCAGGATTAGCCCAAGTCGCCCATAACAATGATATTGCAACTGCCTTGCAAGGCAATCAATTGGTAACAACCTATGGCGTTGCCTTATCCCCCAAAGTTCCCAAACTAGTCGTTCCAGTTCCCGGTAGTACGAATACCGTAACCTTATTACCCGCTTGCCAGGATACATCTTTGACCACACCAACATCGGTGCCCGGTACCACCGGTAATTGCACACTGGTTGATTTTAAAATTGTCCATCAAGATTGCTCCCAGCTTTCTTCCCCACCTATCGGCACCTGGAACTGTGGAAAGATTTATGTCAATTGGGAAGACAGTGAGCAAGGCGGTGACTTTGACATGGATATGTGGGGAACGCTTACTTACAGCGTAAGTTCTACTGAAGTTAAAATCACCACAGATGTTATTTATAAATCAACCCCCTATAAAATGGCCTTTGGTTATATACTCAGCGGCACAAGCAAAGACGGCTTTCACGCACACACCGGCATTAATGGCTATGCCTATACTGACCCACTGCCTGGCACTGTGCAGCCGACAGGAGTGAATGCCTGTAGCAATTGCCTAGATACAGATGCTGCCTCCACAGTCACTTACACCATGGGTACTGGCTCTGCTGCAAGCTTGCAACAACCTTTGTTTTATGCAGCTAAATGGGGTGGCTTTGTCGACAGTAACAACAATGGCCTTCCTGACCTGCAAAGCGAATGGGACAGCAATGGCGACGGGATACCAAATCGTTATTTTTATGCCACTAACCCCAGTCAATTAGCTACCTCCCTAAGTACTGCCTTCGCTGATGTTATTGCAACCAGCTCAGCAGCCGCTGCCGTAGCGGCCAACTCAACACGACTGGATGCCGGTACCCAGATCTATCAGGCCAAATTCAACTCGGGTGACTGGAGCGGTCA
>CAILCX010000199.1 GCA_903832775.1 uncultured Methylobacter sp.
CCTTCAGCCATTTGCTGGGCGTACTCCAGCCATTTATCCTTATGGCGCAGTCGAGCCAACGGCGTACCTGTCAATGCATTGAAGGTGGCCTTGCAGGCTGCGCAACGGTAACGCTGTAATCCAGAGCCCAATGAGCAATATGATTATGCCCACACTTCGGGCACACGGGGGTTGTCAGGGTACGACTTTCGATCAAGGTATTGACGGCCTGAATGTGACTAATATTTCGCAAGCGCTCCGCCACAAGTCCTCTCTGGTGCAGCGTCATTTCCTCAAGTCTATTTGCCAATATTAGGAATTCTTCAGCTTTCATTGCTCCTCCTATCGTACTGATTCATATGGAATCAGTATAGACCACTATTTAAAAGTGACATAGCCATTAAAATTGACATGATAAAACACAGATCCCGTAAATTTGCTATCCATACCTAGAACCAGCATTGCGAAGCTGTAACCGTCAATGCCCCCTTTTTTTTGCAAAACCGCGTTCATATAAAAGGTCAATACCGAATCGGTGCCACCCAATAGCTTGATAGCTTTAGATGGCTGCATTTCCGTGTTTGGGGTGGCAGCTTTGACTGGAAACTCAGGAAGAGTTATTTGTCTGAACAAAGGAGACTACTTTGAGTAGAAGTATGCTTATGAAAGGAATGCTAACAAACAAATAACAACTTGCTAACAACTTATGACTGCGAAATTAGTACACTAAAACAAATATGATTGCCTAGTAATTAAACCTAATTAAGGATTTGATTTGTGATCAATTTGGGATTGATCAGAGGAAATGTTGGTTTTTATTTAAATCGCATCTGACCCATTAATTTTGTGCAAGCGCAAAAAGTTAAAGCTTGATCAAGATAATATGATAATTCTTCATTTTAAACTACATTCGGCAATTGATCGAAATATCGATACCGAAAATGAATCATATATATTGGATAGCATTAGGTTGTTATTTTTGGCGTCTTACCTCCATGTTGGGTGATGCAAATTTATCATGATTGCCCCACCGGAAAACAAATATTTTACATGTATTCTCCTAACATATTGTAAGTTAATGATAATTAATACATTACAGTATCGTATATTTACGGACAAATATGCACAGCACCTAACTTAATTTGTAGCTAATTTTTAAATAATGGGGGTAGCTGAAAACCATATAGAGTAGGCAAAATTATCAAACAGGAAGAATCGTCATGGATAAAGCAAAAAAAAACACTGCACCTGAAGTAATCGCATGTTCATTGAAAATGCTGCCTGAAGATCTTTGGATTGTGGCTTCAGAAACAGCGGTCAAGATTAATCCAGAAAACAAGACACATCTCAATCAGCTCAGACAGTCTATGGCGGGAGGAGATATTATTCCCCCAGCGCATCTGGCACTACTCATAACAAAACGATGGCCCTCAACAGGTGTCAGTCTTACTGTAGGTTTTATGGAAACCGTAGCTGCGGTATTGCGATCCCGTATCATTTCTCACATGAATGCATGGGGACAAAGTTGCAATGCCAAATTTACAGAAACAACTACCAATCCACAGGTTCGTATCAGCCTTACAGGTAGCGGTTATTGGTCCTATTTGGGGACGGATATACTGCATATACCAGCAAATCAACCCACAATGAATCTTCAGGGATTCAATATGAATACTCCTGAATCTGAGTATCATCGAGTCGTTCGCCATGAGACAGGCCATACCTTAGGTTTCCCGCATGAGCATACAAGAAGTGAAATAGTAGCTAGGATAGATCCGGTTAAAGCCAAGGCTTATTTCTTGGCTAACGATGGATGGGATGCGGCCATGGTTACTGCACAGGTACTTACTCCGTTGGACAATTCTGCACTTATTAGAACTGCAACTGCCGACCCTAATTCAATTATGTGTTACTGGCTACCTGCATCTATTATGAAAGACAACCTTGCAGTGCCGGGTGGAGCAGATATTGATTCACGGGATGCACAGTTTGCAGGTTCTGTTTATCCACTTAATAGATGGAAAGGTTTTGAAAGTCTAGGGGGGATAATAACAACAGCACCCCATGCTGTATGCTGGGGGAAAAACCGGATAGATATATTTGCTAGAGGTACCGACAATGCGCTGTATCATAAATGGTGGGACGGCAATCAGTGGGGTGGATGGGAGTCCTTGGGGGGAGTTATTACCAGTGATCCTGTCGCAGTAAGTTGGGGACCTAATAGATTGGATGTGTTTGCCAAAGGCACTGACGGTGCTATGTATCATAGATGGTGGGACGGCAATCATTGGGGTGGATGGGAATCTTTGGGTGGCGTTATTACCAGTAATATTACTGCGGTAAGTTGGGGTGTTAACAGGCTAGATCTATTCGCTCGGGGTACAGATGGTGCCATGTATCACAAATGGTGGGACGGTAGTCATTGGGGTGGATGGGAATCCTTGGGAGGAATTATTACTAGTGATCCTGTCGCGGTAAGCTGGGGTCCCAATAGATTGGATGTGTTTGCCAAAGGCACTGACGGTGCTATCTATCATAGATGGTGGGACGGCAATCATTGGGGTGGATGGGAATCTTTAGGTGGAATTATTACCAGTAATATTTCTGCGGTAAGCTGGGGTGCAAACAGATTAGATCTATTCGCGCGAGGCACTGACAATGCCATGTATCATAAATGGTGGGACGGCAGTCACTGGGGTGGATGGGAATCGTTGGGGGGTATTATAACCACAGATCCATCTGCGGTATGCTGGGGGGGGAATAGGATTGATATCTTCGCAAGAGGTACAGACAATGCTATGTATCACAAATGGTGGGACGGTAGTCATTGGGGTGGATGGGAATCCTTGGGCGGTGTTATTACTAGCAATATTGCTGCTGTAAGTTGGACAAGTGGTCGACTTGATATTTTTGTAAGAGGAACTGACAATGCCATGTACCACAGGTGGTATAGTTAATAACCTGAAAATAGCCCGAAACGTTTTGTCAGAAAATCTGGGTAAAGCGATAAAGTAAAATCCTGATTGAAATGATTTCAACCAGGATTTTTTATTTTAACGAGTGCAACTTTTCCTCTTTTAAGGTGGAGTGTGTTGGCACCAAAAGACATTGAATAGACTAGATGGCATGGCATGGGAAATTTTACCGCATTTAATTTCATATCTAACTTGAATTATTGGCGCTCATTACTGCCGGAAAATGATGCAATAAGTTTGAATTGTACTTTTTGAAAGCCAATATTCCAGGCTCAACTGAAACAGAACATCGGTTTTTGGTTTGTTTGAATGACAGCAATGGCTCATAGTGCCGACGTTGGTTGAGCATAACCGACTGTCTCTTGATGGCCGATTTTTGACGATCAGAAAGTATCAAATGAGTTAATTGCCTGTGGCCGCTTTCACTGGAAGCTAGTAATTTTTTATTGGCACAAAATGTGGACCCCGAGTGATGCTCGCATAATCCGGGCCAAAAATACGGTTGTTTGCAGGTCCTGCGATTTATGTTTGCAGGCCGATACACCTATGTTTTATAAGAGGATTTATGACTCACTTATATTCCCAATGTAGTCTGCGTATTCTGACTTTGTTGATAACCAGTCTGATTTTGAGTGCTTGTACAACCATTGAAGCCCGTTTATCTCTTGATCCGTATACCAAAGACAAGCAAAAACGAAATGCTGTTGAGTTGCTTGCTGAAAACTATTGCGATCGAAAACGAAATTATCCGGGGACTACTGCTGTTAAAAAACAACCTGATTTTATTTTTACTACCGATGGTTGTTCGCGAGCACCCGATGATGGTTGGGTGGAGTGCTGCATCGTACATGACATTCCCTATTGGTGCGGGGGCAGCGAAGCGGATCGGGTAGCGGCCGACGAGTTTTTACAGCAATGTGTGAAAAAACAGAATGGATTCTTTAGCAGTCTTTTTTATACCGGAGTGCGTTTGGGCGGTTCACCTTGGTTACCAACGCCTTGGCGCTGGGGATATGGCTGGGAAGATTGGCCGCATGGCTATGAACCATTAGAACACTCCCCGTCGGTTACCCAGCTCTTAGAAGACTTAAGCGTTAAACATACAGTCAAAGAACATATACAAAAATAGATCTTGTCCAACTGAGTAATCGAGCAAAAGTCTGTTAAGAGATTTTCACCTAAAAAACATAAAGTTCATTGAGCAATAATTGATAATATTAAGAGTAATTAAAAAACCCTAAATCCTAGCAGGAGGTGTTTATGTCTATTGAAACCAAAGATGAACCAGGCTTTCGAATTATTTATGATAGTATGCTTTCCGAGGGTATTAATGTATTTATCTATTTTGGTTTATTGGCGGTCGCCATCACCTTATGGCGGTTAATTGCAAAAAACGTAAGCCAAACTGAAAAATATCTCTTGTTGGGGGCATGGGGGATTTTGCCTCCCATATGGTTTCTGGTGGAGTATTTTTTTATCTTTTTACCATATGGCATTAAAGGATCGTTTGATTATTTTCAGTATGGACAAAATGTTGCGTCAAAAGTTTGGGCGGCTATTTTCGCATTAATATCTGTTTCGCTTTATACGAGTAAAGGAGAATAAGCTCGATGTGGTAAAGTTGGTTACCAGATTATGCGCAATTATTTACCAAGAGCGAAAAACTCATGACAGAACTCACGGCCTTTTTTCGTACAAACGATCAACTTACGTTATATTTTAAAGCAACAATAGTCGAATCGAGTTCAGCCTCTATCGTTTTTATGCATGGCGTGGGTGAGCATATTGGTCGATATGCGGAAATATTTCAGATTTTTTCAGAACAGGGTTATAGCTGCTTCGGCTTTGATCAACGTGGGTTTGGCCGATCAGAAGGTGAACCCGGTCATGTCAACGCATTTTCAGACTATGTAGAAGATTTAGCGAAATTTATTGACGTCGTCGTCAGCAAAGAATACTCAAAAGCCATTTTTCTATTGGGCCACAGTATGGGCAGTATTGTGGCCTTGGCTTATGCTTTAAAGTATCCGACTACAATTCAAGGCTTGCTGATATTCTCATGCCCTTTAAAATTAGCCTCATTCTATGCAAATGTAGCCGGTTTTATCACCCCCGGCTTGTCAGTCATAATGCCTACATTTAAATTGCCGAACCTGATCCACCCACAAGCGTTATCTAATAATTTAGCAAATATTCAGGAATTTATCACTGACCCTTATGCGATTAATAAGGTATCCGTTAATTGGCTACGAGAATTTAAATCAGCACGAGCCAATGTTTTACATCATGCTCGGCAGATTATGTTACCGGTGTTAATCAATCACGGCGATGCAGATACAATAGCTGCGCTAAGTGGTGCAAGCGCTTTATTTACTGAGCTGGGTACGCCAGACAAGACTATGCATAGTTACCCCGGTTTAAAACATGAATTGCTAAATCATTGTCCTGCCGAACGTGCGAAAGTTTTAGAACAAACATTTAAATGGCTTAAACAACATGGCGCAATGAAAACAATGCCTTAATTAGTAAAGTTAGGCTTTTGGTATGCCAATCCTTACACATTAACCGGTGTAACTGTAATTTATTTGTCAAAGAAAACCGCTGTTTAAAAGTACCTGAGGCAATATGTAGAGCAAGCGATTAGATAATCTTGCCGTGTGAAGCATCCTGGCCTTTTTCTCGAAATCGGTTATTAAGCGGTTGCTTGGGGGGTGGTGGCACCGATTTTCAGAATGACCGGTTTAAGCAACGCATTCAAGAACAGTTAGCGAAGCGAATTAAACCCAAAGCCAGGAATGTTGCGAACAACCGCAATCGCAAATGATGCTGACGTTCATTGATAGTAACCGTCGAGCAGTTGGCCGATTGTGATTATTCGTTTCGTGCCGGAAATAATTCCAGATGCCAGTAAATCTGCTACATAAGCAAATTCATTGACTTCAGCAGTCCATCAACAGCCCGTCAAGTTTATTCAAATTACTATCAACGCGAAATGTCGCGCTTCAGTGTTTTCAGCACCATTTACACTTATTACAATCTTTCCTTAAGTTGCACTAATAAGTTCATACGCTCATGCAATACTGCTAGAATTATTGGCTTGAGATTCTTTTTTGGACGTACAAAGAAAATATAGTGATGTTCACATCGACAAACGTGCAAATTGGGATACTTTGGAAAAGCGGCCTTGGAAAATATCAGTCCTTTTGCAATTTCTTTGAAGCGTTCATTCAATAACTCAGCATAACGAAACGCTTGTTCTCTCCCCCATGATTCAACCGTATAGCTGGCAATATCAGACAAGTCCTTTATAGCCTCCCGAGTAAAATCAACAGAAATCGTCATAGCTGGGGTGCGGCCAGTTTTTCCTCGAATATTTTCATAACTGACGTGCTAAACACCTCGCCACGTTCAGCGGCTTCAATGCGTGGCTTTAAAAATGCTTCCAGTTGCTGCATAGCATTTTCTTCTTCATTTGTTAACGGCAACAAACGCTGTATGGCATATTCCTTAATGCTTTTGCCCTGCATGGCTGCCAGTGCTTTAATGCTTTTATGCTGTTGATCTGTAATTTCAATTGTAAGGCGACTCATGGTCTTTTCCTTTTGGCTTATATAAAATATTTGAATATTACATGAAAATGTAAAAATGTTACCATCTGCCTTCGGAAGGGCTCCGACTTTACCAGAATACAATGCAGTGAAAGTCTTTTGGGCATCTTCCTCTAAATCAAATGCCCGATAACTAAAGCTTCATACGATTCTTTTTCTCATACCTGCACACTGGAAATAGCATGACATTAGGACGCCTCAACCTAATTGTAGAAGTTTGTCATGAAGCAAGATACCAATAATCAAAAAAACCATCAAGCCCCATGGAACAAAGGCAAATTGATTGGACAGAAATCACCGCTCAAATTGAAAGAGATTTGGGAAATTCACATTCGTTTGCAGATTGCTAAGAACACTCGCGAGTTGGCGTTGTTCAACTTAGCCATAGATAGCAAGTTGCCTGGCTGTGATCTGGTCACACTTCGAATAAGCGATGTAGCCCAACAGACTGACTTCAGCACTTACATTTATTAAATGTAACTTATCAAATGCGCTAGCCTTTGCCTGCACTACTGCCTGCTTCTCCCTTCTCTTTGCCGCCGCAACATCACTTTCTTTATCTGCAATTATTTTTCTAGCTACTAAAGGCAGCCTTGCAATTAAATGCCTTTCTTCCTTCTCAATCTCTTTTAAAGCCAAATCAAGCAAATCGTCATCAATTACATCATTGTCATTCATGGTAGCCTCAAGATAAAGAAAAATTCACCTCACCAGCAATCTTATAAGCGACTGGAATAGCATTTTTACGTTCTTGAGTGTGTAAGGAGGTTGTAAGTTCGGAAACTTTCAAGATTGGACAGAAACGATGAGGAATAGATATTCGAAAGTAAAACACGTTGCCGCAACTATGAAGATGGGGACATTTTGACATTAACGAGGCTCGTAGTTGTAGCATCGTTTTGTACCAAAACGATGAGAGCCTATTTAAAGAGATTTATCTATTTATTTTCAACGACTTAAAAGTAAAGGTGGTGCGAATGGAGAGACTCGAACTCTCACAGGATAACCTACTGGAACCTAAATCCAGCGCGTCTACCAGTTCCGCCACATTCGCACTTTTAATGAACTTAAAATTATAGCCGCAATCATAGCCGAACACCAAGCTATAATTTATTTATTTAGATTATAACTGATTACAAAAACGCCCGATTAGTCTCATTTTTGCTATAAACTTACAACTTACTCTTTAAATTTCATTGGTATGGATGTAATATTAATCCGAAATTAATTCAATGCGAAAGGAGTACGAAATGACCATTTCACTTAACACCAGCGCAATTAGCCTTATAAATACCGCCCAATATAAAGCAGCCGATGCTGCTCAAGCACTTGCGAAAATGCCTACACAAGATAATGAAGTAGGAAGTGCTAATTTCAATTCAACTGATCTCATCAAACCAGTTCTCAGCCTTAAAGAATCTGAACTGGAAACATCCGCTGCTGTTAAATTACTTGAAGCGGATAAAGAAACCATTGGTTCTTTACTCGACATTAAAGCCTGAACTAATAGCTTACCCCCACATCAAAACCCAAGCACCTGATTTCTTGTGCGAATTCATTCAATATTTCCAGTGACAACTTCTCCAGTCGATTAGCCTCCGACTGGAGAGAGTCTCTTGCAATCGTGTACAACATCACCCCTTTCAAATCGCAGCCTTTTGCCGTAATACTCTTAAGCAGATCAAGAAATGCCTTTTTTTCCCCAACAGACAAACCACGCCTGTCAAAATCCACCAAACAGGTTTGCAATTTTGTTGGGCATAATTTCGTCGAAAGTATGAGATTCTCGATACCAGAATAAAGACTTTGCCCGGAATTATTGACCAATGCCCTGCCCTCATCAGTAGCACTATCCAATTTAAACCATACTTCTCCCCCATAGCCATTTAATACTTTTAAGCCTTTCTGAACACCTGACCGGTGAACTAAACTGCCATTGGTTATCAACACAAAATGACTCTGCGGCAAAACCCCCGCCGCTGTCGCAACCTTGCCAATCAAGGCAACTGCTTTGGCAAAATCTTTTACGCTGGTTGACTCGCCATTGCCGGAAATTGCGATATCTTTAATTAGCTGCTTATCTTGATCCACTTCAAACCGCTGATAAAAATCACCATTTTGAACATCATCAAGAAAAAACCTCAACTCATCTTCCAATAACTGAAAATCAATTTCCGGTGCCGCTCCTATTTTTAGATCGGGGACCTGACAATAAATGCAGCGCCAGTTGCAGGCATTATTGGTGTTGAAATTAATACCAATGGACAAGCCACCTGCCCGCCTTGAGAGCACCGGATAAACGTACTTTAATCCGGCGACATCCCGGCTATGATTGGTTGTTGTTAATATTTTTGACATGATGCTGACTAAGGACAGGCTAAAAAGAAAAGACCAACAACAAAACTACACAGCCTAAGCCTTTTACCCTTCGTCTTTTCAGAAAAGATAAATAACAGAAAGTTACTTATTAGTTGATTTTAACCAAAACTTCGCCTTTCCCCATTTCCGACATGTCTCCGGCATAGCGCTGCACTCGATTAAATGAAGCACCGCTGCTAGCAAACCTCGAATTTAATTTTTTAAACGCGGCAAACAAAATCGGTAAAAACGCCAATGTATGAGCACCGCAATCATTAAATCTTGCCGATGCAACAGGTTGATTCCACAATAATAAAGTGCCGCGACGCATTGCAAAACCCAAATAGTTACCGGTCTGACCCATGACAGCAATTGTTCCTGCTGTCATTCGGGAACCGCAATAATCGCCGGCATTACCCTCAATTAGAATATTGCCACGACGCATGTGATCGCCGGCACGTTCGCCAACATTTCCTTTAATCAGAATAGTACCGCCCTTCATGCCCATTTTATTGCCAGGCAAGGCCGCACCCAAAAAATCACCGGCATTTCCATTAACACACAAAAAACCTTTTTTCATTTCGCAAGCGGCATAAAGACCAACATTACCAGTCACAACAATCTCACCGGATTTCATGCCCAAGCCTAGATAAGCACCAGCATCACCTTCTACGGTTATGCTCCCACCCTCAAGTTCTTTGCCGATAAAATCAAGCTTTTCGAAACTTCCTTTTATGATGATATTTTGCGTATCAACACCGTCAATAACAAACAACTCATCAACCCGAATTTTACGCTTGCCATTCTGCAAGGTCAGTGCCGCAATTTGGTTAACTTGCAGACCAGCAAGTTTCTGACAAACCAGCGGCGACATATCAACGCGCTGAGCGGGTTTATGTTTCAGCGTAAAAGTTAACGCGCTCATGCCATAATCTCCTGTAAATGAAAGTGAAACGGCCCCAACTTGCCACCGTAATTCCCAGCACTAATTCGTTTAACACCTTGCGCCGCACCTAAATCACACACTGCCTGAATTCCGACACGCATGGCTTTATCAATATCTTCTTTGGTTAAGCCATCAATAACTATTTCCATAACCGATTCAATTTCCAGAGAAAGATCAGTTTTGGTCATACCTTTCAATGTCGGGCAATAAGCATCGTTGGTTGATGCGCCCAAAGATGCATATTTTGAACCCACCTTTGAACCTGAACGCACCACACCGCCAGGAAAAGGCATTATTACATTGGGTATTTTTCGCATTTCCTCAATCGCCGCCTCGCAGGCAGCCAAGGCTTGCGGCTGCGACTCGGCCAACACCAAAAAATTACCGCCGCCAACCGCATCGACTTGCCCGGTAGTCGCTTCGGTTAGAAATTCACCATCCATGACCGGAATACGCCAGTAACGTTTGCCGTCAATCAGTTTGGACACCTGAAAACCATCGCCAAAATAACGCAGATTCTTACCCAGAGCGATGCGTGTTCCGCCATCAATACCGGCATACAAAGCCGAAGTCGGCGAGGTTAAAACGCATTGCCCGGCTCGGGTTTCAAGTTGCTTGGCCAAACCTTTGCCGCCCATTGCAAAAATCATGATCGACACACCTGGACGCCCATCTGGCGTTTCGGATGGCTCAAGAACCCGTTCAATCCCAGCCTCACAACCGCAGGCAATTACTGAGGTTGCAAAACCGGTCATAGCTTGCGCAGAAATCATTGCCCATTTTTCATTTTGTGCCGTAATGATGGCACGAGTTGCTTTCATCGGGAACGCTTCCGCAAAGGTTGCATCAATAGTTACACCGTTAATAATCATATTCCAGCGCTCAGTTTAAGTAATAAGGCGGCGATCAAGGCCGTTTGTAAAAATCCGGCACCGATAATCCAGCGGGTCAACTCAGCTTTCGAATCTGCAATATCACGCTTCATGTCAGCCCTTAATAATTCAATTTTTAATTCCAACTCTCGAATATCATGTTTATTGGCTAACTCTGTAAAATGCGTCTCGCCCTGAAATTGTTCGAAAGCCATGCTTAACGCTTCTACCTGCGCTCTCGCCTGCTCTTCAGTTATGCCCGAATCCTTAAGCTTGCGAATAAACTCATAGGTATCAAAGGCTAAAGTGGTCATTATTTATTACCTATAAAACTGATAGCCATCATGCCACTTCTCCGTTCAGCGGATGAATAGTCAAACTGCCTCGGCCATCCTCGGTAATTTCATCATCGCTGATTTTGAAATTGCCTAATTTCATGGTCATGAACCGGTCAAAATATTTTTGTAAGTCTTTTTCCAGCGATGCATCAAAGTCAGGTTTAACGACATGGGTTGTACCCCATTTTGTGGAAACCACTTTACCGTCAACCACCACCAATTGACCGTCTTTAAACACATAGTCCGGTTTTTCAAACATTTTTTGCCGATCCACATTATCGGTATAAACGGTAATGTCCGCCCAGTTTCCGGCACTCAAGCCGCCACGATCCTGCAAGCCAATCAATTTGGCAGCACCGGCGCGAGTCATAATCGCAATTTCCTGCAAACTATATTCACGCTCAATTGAGGCCAGATTAGTCATTTTTTGCGCTTCAGGGTGTATTGTAGAAAGCACATCATTACGGAAACTTCTATCCATCAGCAAACGAATCAAATGTGGATAACTGGTAAACGGCGCGCCATTTGGATGGTCGGTGGTCAGAAAAATACGCCAGGGATCTTCAACTAGCAAGAAAGTTTCCAAACCTATCGCCCATTGCAGCGCATTAACAAAATTCTGGTCTTTGTATTTGAACGGTACCACGCCACAACCGGCGTCACATTCAATATCCATTGTTACCCATTTATTGGGACTGGCAAACTTATGATTGGCATGTTGGCGCATGTTATCGCCAGATGCTGTTACTGTTTGACCAAACAAAATCTGCCCGACATCAATGGTGATATTTTTGTTTTTATTGACTGCTTCAGCAATCTGCGCCGCGCCCGATGAAAACTTAAAATCGCCTTCTGTGCCATAACTATGAAACTGGATATGCGTCAGATGCATCGGCAAACCGCCTATGCCTTGGATAGTATCCAACGTGGTATTGACATTGCCGGGAACGCCCAGATTACAGCCATGAACATGCAAAGGATGCGAAACACCGATTTCTTTAACCGCTGTCGCCAATACTTGCAAAATATCACGTGGCGTTACCCCGTAATGGCAGTTTTGTTCGTCTAAATCCAGTTTGCGCTGATTAAATTTAAATGCATTAATTCCGCCGGGATTTACCACTTTAACGCCTATCGCCTTAGCAGCTTGCATGGTAAACGCGACATAATCATTAATCGCTTTTTGATCTTTTTTGGCGGTCAACATGCGCAACAAATAATCATCACTGCCCAACAACACATAACCACCTTTATCCAGAATCGGAATGTCGGCCATTTCCATGTGTGCCTGGCGGGCGTTGATTGGCAACACTGCCGGTTCAAAACCAGCGGTATAGCCCATTTCCGCATAACGGTAACCGGTTACAAAAGTACTGGGCATGGCATGGCCACAACCGGAACGGGTCACATCGGTTCGCGCAACAGGATCTTGACGATGATCTTCCGGCAACAATATTCTGGCAATATTACCTTTGCCGCCACCAATATGGGTATGCATGTCAATGGCTCCGGACATAACAACCTTACCGGATAAATCGAATTCTTTATCAACCGGATCATCTCCGACAGGTTTATTGACGATACGCCCATCCTGAATGTAAATATCCTGTTTCGTGCCATCAACCCCGCTGGCAGGATCATAGACCGCTCCATTTGTTAATTTAATCAACATATTAATTTTCCGAATGACTTGGATGTAATGATTGCAAAAATGACAAGAGCATATCCCTTTTTATAAAGCTTGTTCAATGGCATTAAGTACGTCAAAGGTACTTGGCAAACCTGATTCGCGTAATTTCTTGAGCCTGATTGCAACCACGTTATCCATACGATAAGCGTGACCGGCATGATCAATACCGGGCGTACCGACAGGAATAAAAACATCCGGCTCTTGAGTAAACGTCATTCCGGAACGTCCCACCACAATGGTCGGCAAAGTGGTTATAGGGGGAACTGCTTTCGCATTAAATGCCTGAACCCAAACCAACGTGTCAGCCTCACCATTAGCCAACAAAACATTGGCATCATTTAAATAAGGATCATATTCCGGATAACCACTCGAAAAACGGGTGCGAGCAGGATAACCGGTTGTCCAGCCACAAACCTGATTGGCTGTCTGATCCCCCTCTTTGCCACCTAACGGAAAACCGGAACTACGGGTATTTCGGTTATTAAGGTCCTTAACCATTTCAGAAATAGTCTGCACCGTCAATTCAGCCTGACTAAAAGCCAGGGCGCCTGCAGCCCAAGTCACAACGCTATAAGTGGCCGCTTTTAATTTATCAGCAATGCTTTGTAAGTCAGTGACGGCAATGCCACCAACGAAATCAACCCGAATCGGATTGCCTTTAACCAGTGCTCTTAACACTGCGACAACCTCTGGTAAATCTGCATTGGCACATTCAAAAACCTTTGCTTTTTGCCCGTTGGGTGAAGTCGAAGCCTCACCGGACGGCGCTTTGCCCAAATAAATAACCTCACGTTTACTGGTATCATCCAGAAACATGGATTCTTCATTCCATAAATAACGCTCAAAAAAACGCGGTGAAAAACTTTCCAGATCAGTACCGACCACCAACAATAAATCGCAGCGATTTTTGATTTCCGCCAACGTGGTATTCATCCAGCCGGAATCCTGCAAAGCCAGAAAATTATTCCGCGCACCGGTAAAACTCATGTTATCAACTACCGCTCCACTGCGATCAGCTAACGCCAGTAAAGCGCGCATGCCATTGACATCAGTTGCGCAACCGCCGATTAGCGGCTGATTGGTATCTTTTAATAATACCGCTGCCTTGGCCACGGCTACTTCAAGGCTAACTTCTTTACCCTCGACCCGTGGCAAGGTATCGGTAATCACCTGCTCAAAAGCGGGCGTATTAATCGCACAGCCGTTTTTAACCACCTTAAGCGCTACACCATCAACCTGAATATTTAAATCATCCGTGCCAATACCGCAAAACGGGCTAGGTACTTCAGTTATCTCAGCCATGAAACTATCCTTTTGTTAGTCACTGTATAGTGATATTGTGACAGATGGCTAGTATTCCGACAACCTTGGTATCTGGCACATTGTTATACGTCAAGAACACTGAAGATTTGATTCTGTCTATTTATTTAGCCACTCTCAGCACTGTTAAATCAAAAGTCGAATTAATTTATTTTGTAAAACCTTCTGTATAAATTTTTTTACCGTAAATAATCATATTTTTACGCGAATACATTGCCTTGCAATCACAGGCAATCGAATTTTTATCATCTGAATCGAATAAGCATTAGCTAAAGGAGCTCATATGAATACGACAGATAAATCAGTTATAACAAGATTAATTCTATTATTAGCTTTACTCACTACGTTTGGCTTGAATGCAATGGCATTCGCTGAAAAACCAGAGTCTATAACGGAACAGATAAATCAAGCCACAACTATAGAGGTCTTCGTTCGCGAAGGTTGTCCGCACTGCGCTAAAGCCGAGCTTTTTTTAAAAAAGCTTAAACAGGAGCAACCCTCGTTAAATATCATCACCCGAGATGTAGGTAAAGAACCTGTCGCCTTGGAACGCTTGCAACAGCTTGGACAAAATCAACGGACGGGTACGGTTAGAGTCCCTGCTTTTCATGTCGGCAAAGATTTGATTATTGGTTATTCAGACGAAATAAACACTGGACAGCTTATTCGCAATGCCCTGTCTCAAGCCAAAGCCCAGACCTTGCCCCCCATAAACCAGGACTCCTCAGGTAGCTGTGACGTAGAAACCTCCTTGTCTTGCGAAGCTGAAACTGTAAAACCCATATCAACCGAACAAAATTTTGCCGTTGATTTCCTGGGCTACCGGGTATCCCTCGACCAAATTGGCTTACCACTCTTTACCGTGGTAATGGGATTGTTGGACGGTTTTAATCCTTGTTCGATGTGGGTTTTGATTTTAATGATCTCGCTGCTCGCCTCTATGAAAAACCGCTTGCGGATGTTTGCCATCGCAGGAACCTTTATTGCTGTGGAAGGAATCGCGTATTTCATTTTCATGGCGGCCTGGCTCAATCTTTTTTTACTCATAGGTCTATCGCGCATCTCGGAAATTGTCATTGCCATCATTGCCTTGCTGGCCGGAATTATCAACCTGAAGAACATCAAGATATTCGGCAAAACCATGTCATTGTCGATTCCTGATGCGGCAAAACCGGGCATATACACTAGAATTCGGGGGATTCTACAGGCACAAAACATGACAGCCGCAATGTTGGGTGCGGTAGTGTTAGCCATCTTGGTACAGATTGTCGAATTTATGTGCACCTCAGGTTTTCCAGCTTTGTACACACGAATTCTGACCCTGCAACATTTCAGCAGCCTGGACTATTATGGCTATTTACTGCTTTACAATCTGGCCTATATGTTCGATGACCTTATTATTTTGGCCATAGGAATCATAACACTCAGCCAACGACGACTTCAGGAGAAGGAAGGTCGCTTGCTTAAGTTAACCAGTGGTCTGGTTATGATAGGACTGGGTATTTACCTGATAATATATCCAGCCTTCAATTAACAACGCCATGATTACCAAAGAGTAGTCGGGTATGATATGAAAAATCAAAATTCCAAACCCAGGAGACTGAAATGATTGAATGTATAGTGTTAGACGTTATCGGCATGAAATGCGGTGGTTGTGAAACCAGTGTATCCAGTAAATTACAAGCTATTGAAGGAATATTGAGTTGCACAGCCTCAAGCAAAGAAAATCAAATCAAGGTTGAATATGATGCCGAAAAAACTAATGTGGATATTTTTAAGACTGCTATTAGTGACGCTGGCTTTACTTGCGTGGAATAACTTAATTAAAAATCAACCCCAAAGGTAAGCCTCATGAGCACAGAAGACAGTTCAGATTCATTACGGTTATCGATTTTAGGTATGCGCTGCGCCGGCTGCGTCAGTTCCGTTGAAAGTGCTTTGAAAACAGTCATTGGCGTCACATCAGTTACAGTTAACTTCGCAGACCATACAGCCTATGTCAAAGGCATTGCCGCCCCCGAAGCATTAACCAGAGCACTTAAAGAAGCTGGTTATGATGCGGCGGTGATGGAAGGCCTTGAAGATCCGTCTGAACAGGAGGAACAAGAATTACAGCGCTATCGACATTTAATGAAAAAAGCTTCAGTAGCGGCAGCTTTTGGCCTGTCACTCATGCTCTCCGAACATTTTGGCTGGTTGCCGGAAATCGGTTCAAAAGCAGGTCTGTGGTTCTGGCCGGAAATCGCGCTTATCACCTTAAGCATCCTGACATATTCAGGCTGGCATTTTTACAGCGGTGCCTACAATTCTTTAATGCTGAAACAAGCTAATATGGACACCTTGATTGCCTTGGGTACCGGTTCGGCGTGGTTATATTCTTGTATTGTTATTGATTATTACGACACACTGCCGTCTCTGGCAAAACATGCTTATTTTGAAGCTGCGGTAATGATATTGGCTTTTATTAATCTTGGAACCGGCCTGGAAACCCTGGCCAGAGGCAAAACCTCCAGTGCCATTCGACAATTAATCGGCTTACAACCACGTACCGCCAGAGTGATCAGAAATGGCGTAGAACTGGACATTCCAATTGAACAAGTGGGTTTGGGTGAAACGCTGAAAGTCAGACCAGGCGAAAAAATTGCGGTTGACGGCGTGTTGCTGGAAGGTCATTCAACGGTTGACGAATCAATGTTAACCGGCGAATCGCTCCCGGTTGAAAAAATGCCAGGTTTTGAAGTTGTTGCCGGTACGATGAATCAATCGGGCAGTTTTTTATTTACCGCAACCCGAATCGGTCGAGATACCGCCTTGGCGCAAATCATTAAAAGCGTTAGGGACGCGCAAAGCAGCAAGCCGGAAATTGCCCGATTGGCCGATAAGATTTCCAGTGTCTTTGTACCTGCTGTCGTTGCAACTTCTGCTTTATCTTTTTTTATTTGGTACGTGTTTGGCCCCGAACCATCGTTAGGTTACGCCTTTGTCACGTCAATGACGGTACTGGTGATTGCCTGCCCGTGTGCCTTAGGTTTGGCAACGCCCATTTCGGTAATGGTAGCCGTGGGCCGCGCCGCGCAATCAGGTATTTTGATCCGTAAAGGTGAAGCCTTGCAAACAGCGGGCAAATTGACCTGTTTAATTCTCGATAAAACCGGCACGGTTACCGAAGGTAAACCTACTGTTGCAACGATCGAAGCATTGGGCGACTTTAGCGAAAATCAAGTTTTGCAATTAGCCGCCAGCATTGAAGCAGGCTCGGAACATCCGCTCGCCGCGAGTATTTTATCAGCTGCAAAAAGCAAAGAACTAAAACTGGACAAAGTTACAAAGTTTGAAGCGATTGCCGGTCATGGCGTTACTGCCCACATTAATGAACAAAGCGTGTTTTTCGGCAATACCACATTAATGGAGGAAAAAGACATTGCCTTTGCGCAATACAATTCCAGACTGGAAACACTTTCTAAATTAGGACAAACGCCGATGCTGCTGGCGGTAGATGACAAGATTATTGGTATAATCGCCGTGGCCGATCCTATTAAAAAGGACTCGGCCAGAGCTGTGCAAATCTTGCAAAATCAGGGTATTCGAATCTTAATGGTAACCGGAGATAACTCCATAACCGCAGAGGCTATTGCCAAACAAGCGGGGATTTCAGAAATTCGTGCCCAAGTATTACCCCAAGATAAAGCGGCAATCGTTAAAGAACTACAAATCACAGGTGAAGTCGTCGGGATGGTTGGAGACGGGATCAATGATGCGCCAGCCTTGGCTCAGGCTGATGTTGGCTTTGCAATTGGCACCGGAACCGATGTCGCGATTGAAAGCGCTGACGTGGTTATCTTACAAGGCTCCCTGTTAAAAATACCTGAAGCCATCGCCTTGTCCAAAGCCACGGTCATAAATATCAAACAAAATCTGTTGGGGGCCTTTTTCTATAACACCATTAGCATCCCCGTTGCCGCTGGTTTGCTGTATCCCTTGTTTGGTGTTTTATTAAACCCGATGATAGCCGGCGCTGCAATGGCTATGTCTTCCGTAACTGTCGTCACTAACGCCAATCGCCTGCGCTGGACAAAATTTGGTGACAATAACAAGTAACTTGCAAATGTCACAGATTCACTGATTACAAATAATCTAATCTGCAAAGCTGTGACTATTTATTTTTTTTCGATTTATCCGATAAATGGGCATCCTGCTAACCTAATCGCGAAGAGTGGCGATGATAAGTTTGCTCATTAAAAAGTGCGTTTGTTAATAAAACGAAAAGCTGAAAAAATGCAGCGCCTGCAATCGCAAAAAGAGATGCCAATAAAACTATTACACTTAATATTTTCATAATAAACCCCACCTATTTGTTTAATTTGTGGGTTTATAATCACCCCTATAAATAAGCAAAACAAGCAATTTTATTAGTATCCGATTTATAAAAAGCATTGATTTTAGTTGCTTTGTCCACCACCTGATTAATCAGTTGCAATTTTACAACAATCCTTTATAGATGGAATTTAGCCATTAGCAGCTAACTCGCTAAAGATATTCTAAGCCATTAACCACAAAGATGAATTTTGTCTATTTTTTATATTTTTGTGAAAAAACAACAGCACAATTAGCCGCTATCCAACACTAAATTCCAGCTTAAAATCATTAAAAAATCACATATCGATGGCAAGCATTGCAGGGCAACCTTGTGTTCAAAAATAATCGCGTAACAAAATAACCATACCACATAAATAACAAAAAATAAACATAACTTTCAATAGCTTAACAAAAAAAATACTTCTGGCTTCTGCCTCATAAGCACTTTATAGGCTTTTTGTAGGTAGTTATACGGATTCAAAACTTTTGATTTACCTGTAATACTTTATTCCAAAGCATGCCAACGATCTGCACAAGCACCCAAATTAACATTTTTTTATAAGTAGGATCTTTCATTTCCCATCCTACAAGAATACCCGAGAATAAAAGCGACACCCGGAAAAATCTGGCTGCAGTGACCTTTCATCACTCGTTTTTCTTTCATCGGACAACCCTATAGGAAAAGACTGTCCGAGAATTTATATGATTAGAAGATCGCCAAAAACAGGACGAAAATCAAAATTGCGTACCATGGCCGAGCAAAGAATCGCCAGCGCAAACAGCTCAGCCATTCCATTGCCCATTTCTTCAAAAAAGTTACTACATGAACTCAGGGTTCATCAGGTCGAGCTAGAAATGCAAAATGATGAGTTACAGCAAGCACTCGTATCTCTTGAAATATCTCGTAACCGTTACCACAATCTTTACGATTTTGCCCCCATCGGCTATCTCACCCTCTCACCTGAAGGCAAGATACTTGAAACAAACCATACTGCTGCATCGCTACTCGGCATGGAACATGACAGTTTACTGAACCATAATTTCATAACCCTGACAGCCACTGAAGACAATGACAGCTGCTACCTTTTATTTAAAAGCGTTCTACAACAAGGGGTCAAAAAAAAAATTGAATTGCGGCTTAAACGTAATGTAAGTCAATTCCACGCACTTTTGGACTTTCTACCTGTAATGACAGAACAGAAAGCAACTGAAGTACGTGTTACGATCACTGACATCAGCGAAAGAAAGCAGGCTGAAGAAGAATTACGCATCGCTGCTGCAGCCTTTGAATCCCAGGAATGTATCATCATTACCAATGCCAACAAGGAAATCTTGCGGGTCAACAAGGCTTTTACCGATACAACAGGTTATATGCCTGAAGAAGTCTTAGGTAAAATGACCAGTATTTTCAATTCTGGTCGCCATACTGAGGCGTTTTACAATGAAATATGGGCTTGTATTAACCAAACCGGATCCTGGAAAGGTGAAATTTGGGATAAACGCAAAAACGGCGATGTCTATCCACAAGCCTTGACCATTACTGCCGTTAAGGACACCAACGAAGCCATTTCCCACTTTGTCTTTTTACACAGCGATATTTCCAAGCGCAAGGCCTCGGAGGAAGAAATCAAACAACTTGCCTACTTCGACCCGTTAACCACGCTACCAAACCGGAGATTACTGCGAGACCGCCTTCAACAAGCCCTGGCAGCCAGTGCGCGAAGTGAAAAATATGGCGCACTATTGTTTATCGATCTGGATAACTTCAAGTCACTGAATGATAATCTGGGACACGATGCCGGAGACTTATTGTTACAACAAGTCTCGAAACGGCTTCTCGATTGTGTACGGGAATGCGATACCGTATCTCGTCAAGGGGGTGACGAGTTTGTAATCATGCTTGAAGAACTTAGTGAAAATGACGAAGAAGCAGCTGCCAAAGCGAAAACCATAGGAGAAAAAATTCTTCTTTCACTTAATCAACCTTACCAGCTTAACAATCATGAATACCTAAGCACGCCTAGCATCGGCATCACACTCTTTATCAATCATCAACATACTATCACCAATCTCTTGCATCGAGCGGATTTGGCCATGTATGGGGCCAAGGCAGCCGGACGCAATAGATTGCGATTCTTCGACCATACCATGCAAGAGGCCGTTTCAGCTCGCGAAACCATGGAAGCCGATTTGCGCTCTGCACTGAAAGACAACCAATTCCAGCTGTATTTTCAGTCACAGGCGCATCATCATGAACTTCATATCAGTGGCGCAGAAGTTTTACTGCGTTGGAAGCATCCGGTTTATGGACTAATTCAACCTTTGGAATTTATACCACTGGCCGAAGAAACCCGACTAATCATTCCTATCAACCACTGGGTACTGGAGTCTGCCTGTAAACAGCTAAAACAATGGGAAGACAAAAATATAACCCGCCATTTACAACTGTCAGTAAATGTAAGTGCACAACAATTCCATCATGATAATTTTGTCGAAGGCATCGGCGCTCTAATAGACAATTACGGAATAAGACGAGAGAAACTCATCATTGAAGTCACCGAGCAACTGGCTCTCGATGATATTGATGACACCATTAGCAAAATGCTTGAACTTAAAAAAACAGGCGTTTGTTTTTCCATGAATAATTTCGGTATTGGCTATTCATCCTTGGCTTATCTTGCGCAACTACCGCTCAAACAGTTAAAAATTGACCAGTCTTTTGTCCAAAATATTGGCATAAAACCCGCCGATACTGCAATCGTAACAACCATTGTCGGCATGGCCAACAATCTAGGCATGGAAGTCATTGCCGAAGGCGTAGAAACAAAAGCGCAACTTACTTTTCTTGAACAGCATAACTGCATGAACTTTCAAGGTTATTTAATTAGCCAACCGGTACCGCTTGAACAGTTTGAGTCGTTACTTTCTTCTTTTTAATCGAGTATTGAACAATGTCTTTATATAAAATAATTCCAAAAGAATCAGACCTGGTTATTAAATCTCGTCGTTGTATAGCTGACCAACAATCTTTAAATCCTGATGTTATCGGCAAAGATGATTGTTGCGAACTTGGAGAATGGCTGCACGGTGAAGGGAAACTACACTATGGTAATTTAAATGCCTTTCGCGAACTACTGATAAATCACGCGGAATTCCACTTGGAAGCCCGAAAAATTGCCCTTGCCACCAAGCAAAATACTCACTTGGAAATAGAGGCAATGATGAAAGATGGCTCTGTTTTTTCTATCTTGGTCCTGAAAATTGCCAGCTCAATTGATTACCTTAATAGCGGAATCAAAGATAATTGATTCTAACAGATGTAATATGGAGGACCACATTTATTCCTCTACAATTCACCTAAACACAAACTTGTCTGACCAAGGTGACATCAGGACTTGGCGTATTTACATGAGATATATTTCATGCCTTCCCGACCAGTGCCTAGCGCATTAATTGTTCAAATTCTAAAGCTGGTCCCGGCTTACTTTTAAAATAACCTTGACAGCTGTCGCATCCCTTTTCTTGAAGAAACGCCAGCTGTTCCAATGTTTATAGACCTTCAGCAAAAACCTTAAAACCTAGTATATGCCCCATTGCGATAATAGTTGCGGCTATAGCCATATCGTCTTAATGTTGCGGAATATCGTCAATAAAACTTTTATCAATTTTCAAGGTGGTAATAGGAAATCGCTTCAGATGGGCTAACGAAGAATAACCGGTCTCGTCGAGAACCTTGGTAATAAGGTTAATCATATCAATATGCTGAAATTGGATCGGCGAGACATTAACCGCGAGCATCAGAGGTGACAAACCTTCATCCAGCCATTGCTTCCCTTGCCGATAGGTTTCACGCAATATCCATCCATTCGCCAATACTGACAATAAATCCGGCTTCTCCGGCGAAACCAAGCCTTCTATCGGATATTGCCAACGAATTAAGGCCTCAGCTCCGATAATTTTATTGCTGGCAATATCGACCTGAGGTTGATAATGAACTCTCAGTTCCTCACGCTCAATCACCAAACGCAAGCGTGCTTCCAAATCAAGACGTTTTCGCACTACAATTGTTAAATAGCAAAGCAATTTCTCCCACTGCCTTTAGCCTTGTACAAAGCGGCATCGGCATAATCCATCAATAATTGCGGTCTTGTTCCATGTTGACCGTAAACGCTAATACCGATACTCGCGCCGATATGGACAGGCTCATTACGATCTATTTCCAGATAAAAGGGTTTAGCTAAATCGGCAATATGACATTTAGCGACACTGGCCGCATCATCAAAATAATTGATATTTTCCAACAACACGGTAAATTCATCCCCGCCAAATCGGGCAATCATATCGATATTACGTAGCCGATCTATCAAACGTTTAGCTACCCAGCAGTTCGACGGCTTGTTGACTAGTTTCTGCCAGCAGTTCAGCATTATGCTCAGCCGCTTGGAGATTAGCCCAACACTTCAGACACCGCTTTAAGAAAAACATGCTGTTTAGCTTGCAAGGAACTGATCGCGGCCAATTCCAACACAGCCAACACTTCATTTTTATGAGCAATCGGAACAATTATTAATTCATGCGTTGAAAACTCTGCCAAACCGGTACTGATTATCGTTAATCCGCCAGGTACAGGCGACAACACCAACGCTTGCCTGCTTTTTACGCACTGCCACATCAAGCCTACGCCCGACTCAAAGGACGTTTCGGCTTGATTGCTCCGTGCTAGGCCATGGGTGCTGATACGTTGATATCGACCTTCTTCCAGGATATAAACCGCACCAACCGGAACAGCCAGTAACTCACACAAAAAGTTTAAAATACGTTCTGCCGCTTTACTAGCTGAGTTTTCCCCCGACACCGCATTGGTCAGCAGCGTGACATTTACACTCAGCCAATGCTCGTGTTCCAACTGTTGTAAAATAATCCTGAGGCTTTCCACCGCTCTGGCAATTTCGCCAATGTCATCGGTACGCTGTAAACCGGGCAAACTGATTTGTTCACCTTTTGCCAGGCGCGTCAGCGTATTGGCGATACACATCAAGGGGAGGGTCACGCTGCGTCCGCTCCAAAATCCGAGGCTAACGGCAAGAACGATCAAACCTACAGCGATCCACAACAATGCTTGCTGAATTTTATAGTATTCGCGTAGTATTTCAGAGTGTTCAATTTTAGGGATAATCCCCCAAAGCACCTTATCGCCTAAGGCCGTAGGGAACGGTATAAACGGTTTAACTCTCGCTATAATTTCAATGCCTCGATAGTCAGGGGCGATCATCGTGATGGTTTTTCCTGCCAAAACGGCTTCTGAGACCGGGGTTTGAATCTGTTTTTTTAATATGGTGCTTTCCTGGCTAAAACGGGAATCGGTCAGCATCCAACTTTCTTTATTTATCACAATAACCTCACCGGTTTCGCCCATACCCGCTTTGTCCATCATCAGTTCACTCATCTGGCTAATGGGTAACCGAATTGCTACCACTCCTGCAAACTGCTGTTTGTCCTGATCGAATACCGGCATGCCAATAAAACTGGCTGCCTGCATTTTGCTCGGTGCATATTTTGAATAGTCGGCAAAACCAAATTGTTGGGGAATAGCATCATACAACAATGGCAAGACAGCCCTTGCCAACCCCGAATACTTCCAGGGTCCGGTGCGTAAATTAGTTGCAAAATCGCTTTCATTTTTTAGACTGAACACGACATTGCCCTGTATATCAATCAGCAACATATCCTCCCATCCATAAGTGGTTTGCCGATATTTTAAATATTGGCTAGCCCTTCCCTGTATCTTGTCATAACCTGTAAGAGAAAATTGGTGTTGCGTAAGCTGATAATCTCGCTCTGTTGACAAGTAATTTTGCTGTAATACTACTTGGGCATTCTCGCCCAGGTTATGGAACTCTGTACTCAACTCTTCCAGCAACTTATCGTAGTCGGTGAAGTTGCCAAAATGACTGTTTGTGCCTGTAAGGTATTTGTCCAACGGGTTAATGCAGTATTTCGAGCTTCTAAAACGGCAGCCAGTTTTTCTTTGGCCGCTGATTCAAAGGCATCCTGGCCTAAATTAAGAGGTTACCAGTAAAGTAATGACCATTATGAACGTGGTCTTGAATAGCATTAACAACAATAATCGAGTTTGGATTTTCACGCGCTTACCTCTGCTTAGTAAAGGTTATAAAAAGTAGCGTAACTATAATCTCACCCATTCAATACTGTTCGTTGAATGCTTAACGCAATCCACAAGCTTAAATTGTCATAATTTTTTAAACAACGCCCGAGTTGGTGCTTGCATAATCAATTGCGGAATAGCTGACAATGGTAAAATACCATCAACAGCACCAAGCTTGATGGCTTCTTTGGGCATACCATAAACCACACAACTGGCTTCATCTTGTGCGATGGTTAAAGCCCCCGCATCGTGCATTTCTTTCATCCCATGAGCCCCATCATCGCCCATACCAGTCAGGATAATACCCACAGCATTGGCACCTGCAGTCTGTGCGCTGGAGCGAAACAACACATCAACCGAAGGACGATGCCTACTTACCAAAGGACCGTCTTTGACATCGACCCGATACTGGGCACCGCTACGTTGCAGCAACATGTGCTTGCCGCCAGGCGCGATTAAAACCACTCCAGGTAAAGCCCGATCATTATGTGCGGCTTCTTTAACCGTCACTTGGCAAATCCCGTCAAGCCGTTTGGCAAACGCCGCTGTAAAATGCTCCGGCATATGTTGTACCACGACTATAGGTGGGGCAGTTCGCGGTAATTGCGTAAATAAATATTCCAGCGCTTGGGTACCGCCGGTAGAGGTACCGATGACGATTACCCGATCAGTCGTTTGTATCATCGGTTTAAGTGCACTTGCGCTAAACAGGCTTTCGGTTCCGGCAGAGATACGCTGTGGCGCGACCGGAGCCGACTTTATGACTCTGGGTCTGGATTGGGCAGCGGCTTTGATAATGTCAATAAGTGTGTTTTGGGACTCTTGCAGAAAGTTACGTAAGTTAACCTTGGGCTTGGTGATAATGTCGACCGCCCCGGCACTCATCGCCTGCATAGTAACTTCAGCGCCTTTTTCGGTCAAAGTAGAACAAATAACCACAGGGGTTGGGTGTTCGCTCATCAACTTTTTAAGAAAAGTCACACCATCCATGCGCGGCATTTCAATGTCCAATACAATGACATCTGGCCATTCGGCCTCCATCCGTTTCATTGCAAAAATAGGATCAGGTGCGGCTCCTATAACTTTTATTCCTGAGACACCATCCAAAACACTGGTTAATACCTGCCTAACTACAGCAGAATCATCGACAATCAATACTTTTATCATTTTTTTTATTTAATTATTGAAAATACTTTTTACCAAAAATCAGCCTGATCTGATGGCTGCTGAGTAGGTTGGATCGTTTTTTCAAGAAAACGCTGCTCAATTTTAATGACCGCTTGTTCTTCAGCCTGTTCGATGCGCTTGACATAAACGGAAAAATCACTAGCCAAAAAGAAAATATTGCGCCCTATATCACCGCCCAAACCAGCCGATACCAAAGGTATGCGTTCGGTTTTTAAAAACGTTTTAATGAATTCACAATTGATCGAACCAATAGACTGTCCTTTGCGCACTTGGTTAGCCAGACTTAAAACATCACCGCCGCCAAAGGCTTTAGCTTTTAAATGGATACGTTCTGCGCCCTGTTTTAACATCTGATTAATCGTCAATTCCATGGCATGAATACCGTAACGACCTCCCTCTGAGGCCAATAATGCCGAGTTATGCGCTGAATGTTGCTGGGCCAGTAAAAAATGATTCATACCAATCACTCTATTAACCGGATCATACAAACACGCAGCTACGCATGAACCTAATAAAGTAGAAATTATCTCATCCTTTCTAGTCACGTAACTTTCACCGGGATCAATGATGATTCGCGACAATCCCTGGTACTGCGTTATTTGCATGGCTTTTGATAGATAGATGACATCACCATGGACAACTCGGTTTTGATGCTATGTAAGGTTTCGGAATGGCTAATAAAAAAATAGCCTCCAGGTTTTAATGCTGCAACAACACGATTCACAATCTCCTGCTTGGTTTCCGTATCAAAATAGATCAAAACATTACGCAGAAAAATAACATCAAACTGCCCAAGACTCCTGGGTAAAGTCATTTTAAGGTTAATTTGTTCAAAATTGATCCGGCTTCTTATTTTTTCATCGACTCGAAAATAACCTTCTTGTGAACGCACACCTTTCAGGCAATATTTATCAAGATAGCGCTGTTCCATGTTATCTAATCTATCCATCAGATAAACGCCTTTCCTTGCGGTTTCCAAGACTTCTGTATTAACGTCAGAGCCAAAAACCTCCCATTTGCGCAATCCTAGTCCCTCAGCTAGTAACATACCGATAGAATAACTTTCTTCACCTGTTGAGCTTGCAGCGCTCCACAGACGAAAGTTATCGCCGCGCCAAGTTTTAATAACTCGGTCTTGAAGAAAACTGAAATGCTTCGGTTCGCGAAAAAAATAAGTTTCATTGGTGGTTAAAATATTGACCATCAATTGAAATTCATGGGCATGTTGTCCGGAATTCAGCAATTGATAATATTGTCCGTACGTTTGCAAATCATAATGCAGCAAGCGCTTGGCTAGGCGACTTGCCACCATGATTTTCTTTTCCGGTGCCAGTGCGATCCCTGCGTGATCGTAAATAACCCGTCTGAACTGGGCAAACTCTTCGGCGCTGATTTGTTCAAGACTGATAATGCCCCCTTGACTTAAATATTAAGTTTAAATTCTTATTCTAAAACGTCAAAACTATAGCCTGAAATTTTAAATATTCCCTAAGTTGTCACTAAATAGCCGTAGAAACAAGCCAATATTTTCCGAACAATCGTCCCCTTATTGTAGGAATTATTATTCACTCATACAGCCATCAATGAATCATCAAGATGGCTTGAAAAACTTATGCTCTAACCAATCGGAAAGAGGTTAAATTAGGCTGTATATAATACTCAGATCGACCGAGGTAGCCCCTAAGTATAGGCGTTTTTATAAAATTTCCGCTTATCTTGAAACCAAAGTTTTGACCATGTGGATTATAACTACTAAACTACGGTTTTTACCAGAACAACGAGGACGTTAATGAAGCAACCCCAAGACAACCTCGAAAAACCTTATTTATACCTTATAGCGCCTGCTTTACCGGTCATCCTTGGCGTGATTTTCATATGCTGGCAAAACGGAATAAGTGGGTCAGTGTTATGGGTCAGTTTACTGCTAATCTGTTTGGGTTTCTGTTGTGGCGGAGTGCTGTGGCAGAGCCACGTTAATGGCTTGGCGCAAACCAATGCTCGTTGGTTACAGGATGAAAACACCAAGCTGGACGCCGTAGCCACCTATACCAGAGAACTGGAACGACTTTTATTAACCATCAGTCCGATACTGTCCCAGCATGTAATGGTGTCGCGTGAACATACCGAGCAAGAAATTATATCGCTTACCAATCGTTTCTCAGGCATGGTAAATGATCTCCAGCAGATTGTCGACAGCACCGATAGCACCATGGACGGCCAGCACTTTCATCTGGATAGCGTCCTCACGACAAGTCGCAATTTTTTGCAACCGGTTTTGGCTTCGCTTAAACTCATTGAGCAAAATAAAAATGAAATCAATGCGCATCTTTGCACCATTTCTGGCAACGTCAATGAACTAAACTGCCTGACAGTTCAGCTTAGCAAGTTGACTGGGCAGTTACAGCGCGGCGCGGCGGACCTTGATCCGGAAGCTGCTACTAATCTGGCGCATGAAGCTTTTCACCTTGAGCAACAATTCACTCAAATAGTAAAGACAATCAGTGTAGCGCTAACCACCGCTTTAGCCAGCACCGAACAAAACACGCCAACCCAAGGCTCCTTGTTGTCAACGGCTGAAATTCAAATCAACCAGACCTTGTCGCACCTCAGTCAGTCGCTAAACCATTACCGCAACGATGTTGACGCATTGAGAAACAACGCTGAACAGATTCGGGGCGAAATCAACAACGTTCTGGTAGCCTTACAGTTTCAGGACCGAGTCAGTCAAATTCTGACCCAGGTCGAAAATAACTTACTGAACCTGCAACAAACCATAGAAACGATACAACAACAAGGTATTCAGCGCGATGGCGCCATGTTACAAGTCGATGCCGCCGTAGAACACATCGAAAGCAACTACAAAGCGGTCAACCTGCGCACGGAGCGGGAAGCGGACGGTTCGGACGACTTGACCTTTTTTTAATCGACACTTTTTAACTCTCTTTACAGGCTATAAGCGATGGCAAAAACAATAATGATCGTAGACGACTCCGCTTCGATGCGACAGGTAGTCAGCATTGCCCTCAAGGGCGCCGGTTATGAAGTCATCGAAGCCTGTGACGGCAAAGATGCCTTAAGCAAGC
>CAILCX010000200.1 GCA_903832775.1 uncultured Methylobacter sp.
CCGGAGAACTTGCGCCAGCCGATGAAGTTGAGTTTGACTGGTACGAGCGGGTTAATCCTGGAAACGGGCAGTTCGATTACGGTAGATAAAGGTTCGACAGTTAATTTGCTTTCCACGGCTGGCAGCATTTTTGTTGATGGTGCAATTAATACCCCGGCGGGCAAAATAAATTTGTCGATTATTCCTATTTCGGGTCTTCAATATGATGCCCGGCAGGCTATTTGGCTTGGGGAACATGCAAGTCTTCTGGCATTGGGTGATACTCGGCTAAATCCGGTCGATGCTTTAGGTCGACGTTCAGGAAATGTCTTAAATGGCGGAGATATTAGTCTTAATGCAAACCGAGGCTATGTAATCCTGGAAAAAGGTTCCAACATTGACGTTTCAGGTACTCATGCGCAACTAGATGTGATGCAAACCGCATCAACTGGTCCTGGTGCAAATTATGCATCTACTGATATTGGCTCTAATGCAGGAAAAGTTTCAATTACTGCCGCTGAGGGTATTGTGCTTGATGGTGGTATAAAGGGCATTGCAGGATCAGCAAAGACAAAAGCAGGCACGTTATCGCTTAATTTGGATAGGTCATTACGGAATCCACCGCAAGAGCCTGATGTAAATAACCCTTTTCCAAATGGAGTGTTGGCGATAGAGGTTGTACAGGCAGATGAACAGGTATTAAGTAGTACTCGATTCGGTGATGTTATTCCTGTTGGCTTGAACGGGAAGATGACAATTAGTGCCGATAAAATTATGGCGGGTGGTTTTTCCGATATAAGCTTGACTACCCCTGATCAGGTGACGTTTTTAGATAATGTCACACTGAAAACAGCATCACGAATTGACATTGATGCCCAAACCATTAATTGGGCAAGTTTAAAGGGTGCTGCTAACGGTCTTGTTAATCTTGATAGCGCATATTTAAGACTTGGATCTTCAAAAGTCAGTAATATTAATGTACTACCCAATACAGGTGGCGGTAATTTTACAGCAAAGGCCCAGTGGACTGAACTACATGGCGCATCAAATTGGAATGGTTTTAAAAACATTACTATTGATAGTACTCATGATTTAAGACTAGTCGGTTTACTTACCGGGCGACAGTTTTTGGGGGAAATGGACACAGCAGCCAATCTTAACCTCAAAGCCAGTCAAATATATCCCTCCACACTTAGTACTTTTACGTTTGCTGTTAAAAACAATCCTGATGGTCAAATTAATATCAGCGGTACCAATACTGATACAACTCCGTTATCAGCCGCTGGAAATATGATTTTCAGGGCTCCTGTTATTAATCAGGATGGAGTTTTGAAAGCGCCGTTGGGCACTATCAGTCTGATTGCTGATAAAAGTCTTACCTTGGGCGCGGGTAGTCTGACTTCGGTTTCTGCCAAGGATCAATTGATTCCATTTGGGGTCATTCAAGGCGGGTTAGATTGGCTTTATCCATTGATTGATCCCCAGAATTTGGTCTTTGATAAGCCACCAGAAAAGCAAATAGTACTTAATGCACCGGCAATAAATATGGAAAAAGGCAGCAATATTAATATTGCTGGTGGCGGTGATTTGTTCGGATATGAATTCAAACCGGTTACCGATGGCTTTCCTGATTATTTACAACCCGGTAGTGCTTCCTATGAAGGCGGTTTTGCCATTTTACCGACTTTAGGTTCTGCTTTGGCGCCTAATGATCCCTTTCAAAGCAGTGGATCAAGTTATGCCCTTGGTAGCCAAGTATACCTAAGTGGTACAGACCAACTTCCCGCCGGAAATTATACAATTTTGCCAGCCCATTACGCTTTATTGCCTGGTGCCTTTTTGGTAACGCCACAGGCCAACACCCAAGATCGTTCCGTTACGACTTTTACCAAGGATGGCTTTCCCATTGTCTCTGGATATCAGACCCTTGCAGGCACTGGTACCAGCGATGCACGGACCAGTGCTTTTCGAATTGAAAGTTCGGCTCAGGTTTTAAGTAAACATGCACAGTATGACAAATATACTGCCAATAAATTTTATGCCGATAAGGCGCAAAAAAATTCAACAGTTACTTCCTTGTTGCCTGTAGATAGTGGACAGCTTTCCATTATTGCTCAAACACAATTGTTACTCGATGGAGCTATTGATTTAGCAACACCCGGTGGGCGCGGAGCGACAATGGATATTGCGGCGAACAATATTGACATAGTAAACACTCTCAGTTTGGTGCCTACCAATGGCAAGTTAGAAATATTGGCAAGTGATTTGAACAATCTCAAGGTAGATAGTTTATTGTTAGGTGGCTCCCGCACAAGAAATTTAGACGGTTCAACTAATGTCAATGTTACGTCCAATACGGTGACTTTTGAAAGCGGAACGCAATTACAGATGACTGATCTGGTCGCCGCTGCTGCGCAAAAAGTTGAAGTTAAAGCTGAGTCAATTTTGGAAGCTAAAGGCACTGTTAATACAGGCGACTCACTGTTTAATATTGTTGGAGATGGTGCTTTATTAAGGCTGTCAGCGGATAAACAAATTGTCTTGAATAGAACTACAGCGTTTGGAGTTACTGGCGAGTTAGTGGTAGCGAATGGCGCAACACTAAAAGCATCAAAATCCATGCTTTTAGATGCAAGCCTATCAACAACCCTGCTGGGTGATATTGTAATGCATGGAGGCTCATTAAACTTGAGTGCCAACGCCATTAATCTGGGTGATGTAGCTGCTTTAACTAATAATGACTTGAACTTAACTAATCAAAAACTAATGAATTTGACTGTTGACGAACTGGTATTAAACAGTCGCGGCAATGTAAGTTTTTATGGCAATGTTGGTCAAGTTGATAGTGGTAATAATCCGGTTATTGGAAGTGACAACTTGCCTACGCCGATTACGTTTGACCGATTGGTAGTTAATGCGGCAGGCTTGTCTGGATTTGGCAGCTTGAATCAAACTGCCAGATTAAAGGCCAACAATCTGGTGTTGGCAAATCCATTAAATGCTGTTTCAACTGTTGCAGGTAATGGGCTGGGTGAGTTGAATGTATTGGCAAATAATTTTACTCAGGGAGCAGGTGCCTTTGAAATTAAAGGCTTCAAAACGGTTAATGTGGGTGTTAATAATGGATTTAACGCTGAGGGTAAAAGTATATTGACCGTTGCCTCCGATTTGAATTTGACTACTGGTTATTTAACCACGACCGGCGGAAGCACTTATAAACTTGATGCTAGTGGGCATGTGTTGAACGTAAATCGCTATACCAATGCTATTGGTGCATTAGAGACAGGCTTTGGTGGCTCAATGGAGTTTATCGCCAATGCGGTAAACTTCGATGCTAACGCTTTATTACCATCAGGTAAGCTGACTCTTCATGCGTTAACAGAGGATGTCACTGTCAACAATGCCACTATTGATCTTGCCGGCCGAGCAGTAACTTTTGCTGATACAGTAGATTACACGCCAGGTGGTACATTTAAGGCTATTGCTGATAATGGATCAATACTGTTAGCACTGTTAGCAACAGAAGCTAAACTGGATATAAGTTCAGGAGGTGGATCAGCAGCTGGAGGATCTTTAGTATTTAAAGCCCCTAAAAGTACGGTAACCTTGGACGGGAATATCAAAGCTAATTCCGGTAGCGCCGAGTTCGATATATCGACTTTCAGCGCCCCGTCAAGTTTCGATAATTTGATGAATGTGCTTAAAAATGCCGGCATATCTGATTCAATTAATTTCCGTAGCCGCAATGCTGATATTTATGTGAATACAACTACTAATGCCAATAATGTAACCTTGGTTGCAGATGATGGTGCGGTTGATATCTTTGGGCAGTTCCATGTTAATGCTGCTGCCCAAGGCGGTAATATTAATATTTATGCGGGTGATAAAATTACGCTGGAAAATGGTAGTGCATTGACAGCGACGGGTATCAAGGGAGGAAAAGTAATGCTGTCCTCAGTTGATGCCGATAATGATTCTATCAGTGGTATAGAATTAAAAGACGGTTCACAGATTGATGTAAGTGGTAGTAGTGTTAGTAATGGCGGAAATGTAACTTTACGAGCCTTGCGAGATGGTAACGGAATTAATATTCAACCGATTGCCGGTAATGTAACTGGCGCCAATGCTTTTTATGCTGAAGGTGTTAAAAAATACAGTAATTCAGATTTAAGTATATCGGGGCAAATTAATACCGTTGACATAGCTAAGATCAAAGCGGACACCGATTCTTATATGACACCTCTAAATATGACCAATGTAGCCACAACGTTAGGTCATGGCATAAGCTTAATCCCAGGTGTAGAGATAAACTACACGGGTGATTTGACTCTAAAAAATACTTGGGATTTAGTTGATTGGCGCTATAACTCAAATCCTGGTCATTTAGCCATTAGAGCAACCGGTAATTTACAGATCGATCAATCATTAACGGATGGATTTAAGTCCGGATTTTTTAGAAATTCGGATGGCAGTTTTAGTGCAACTGTCAGCGTTGTTGATCAATTACAGCAGGGTAACTCATGGTCTTATTCATTGGCTGCCGGGAGTGATTTGATCAGTGCCGATACTAATCGTGTTTCGAGTTTAAATAATCTGGTGATTGGCTCAAATGTTAAGGTTAGAACGGGAACTGGAGACATGCAGATTAGTGCAGGTGGCGATATTACAATAACGGCGGCTGCAACAAGTGTTGCCAAAAAGCCGTCTGTTAATGTGATTACCAATAATCAAACAATAAGAGTCTCAGATAGCGCAGGTTGGAAGGAAGGTGCATATTTATCTGGTCCTACAGCAATTGCTGCAGGTACGACTATTATTGCTATTAATACATCAGGTATTAATAGCAAGGTAACCTCGCTAGCTACTGCACAAAATACTAAGATATTAACTCTTTCTGATACCTCCGGGTGGGTTGTAGGTGACAGTTTGTCAGGCAATGGCGTTGCTGCTAATACGACTGTTGTAAGTATTAATGTCGTCTCGAAAACAGTAACGATGAGTGCAAATGCAACAGCAATCATTACGTCAGGGACAATAATTAATAACAATGCTGCGATTGTTGGTTTGAGTAAAAAAGTTACGGGTGCTATTGCCACGTCAATAGCAACACCAATTACTGCAAGTTATACTCCTGGAATGATCTATAACGCGGGGCAGGCAAGTTCTAGTAATCCTTATGGCACCTTAAATGATTCTGCTGTTTCCAGATTCTTTTATAGTGAATACCCGGTTAATGGTGGTGACTTGATTGTGTCGGCAGGCGGAAATATTAATGGGACAGTAAGTAATAATGATTTTAATAATTGGCTATTGCGTATTGGGACCTGGACAGGAACTTCTGGCCAGCCAACAGCTTGGGGTGTAGCTTTGGGGTATGTTCCAGGTGCTTCTACAGTAGCTAATCAAGGTATATCACCTGCGCCTCTTTTTCAGCAAAATATAGGTTCATTTGGCGGTGGTAAAGTTTTAATAAATGCTGCAAGCAATATTACTAATCTTGAAGTGGTCATGCCAACGACTGGGAAACCTTTGGGAACTAATACCACAAGTAACCTAAACGGTTTTAGTACAAATGAGGTTGGAATCAATGGTGGTGGAACCTTGAAGGTCAGTGCCGGTGGTGATGTGCAGGGTGGTTCTTATTATTTGGGTAAAGGTGTTGGTTCAATTTCTGCAGGTAATGAAGTAAAAGCGAGTAGTACCTTGGTTAACGGACCTGTACTTTACTCAGGAGATAGTCAGCTTAATGTCAATGCCATTAATGGAGTGAAATTGAGTGGTGTATTTGATCCGATGATTTCACATAAGGGTGATGTTAACTTTTTTAGCTACTCGGATACCAGTTCAATTGGAGTAAAGTCTTTGGCGGGTAATGTAATGTTAGCAGCTGATAACGGCGTTTTAGCTCTAAAATATAAACCTAATTCAAGCCAAAGCAGTCTTTCAAAGATTTATCCGGCCTCTTTGCAGGTAAGTGCTTTCGGTGGTAGCGTAATTTTAACTGACGATATTGTTCTGTTTCCTTCATCTATGGGGCAGCTTAATATATTTGCGCAACAGAATATATCGGCGGCTGGAACTGGCGGAGCCGTATTCAAGCTAGGGATGTCTGACGCTGATCGGGCATTATTACCAGATAAGTTAATTCCTGTAGCCCGTAATCAATTAGATGCTGCGACAAATCGAATTAGCCCTTACGGGTTGCCCGCATTTGTCCATGCAGTTTTACCTGTTCATGAAGTTGATAGTCAACCTGCGAGATTTGTGACTTCTTTAGGTGATATTAAAGATATTAGCTTTAATACACCGAAAAAATCATTAATAAACGCAGGTCGAGATATTAGTAATTTAAGTCTCGCTATTCAGAATATCAATAAGATCGATGTGTCGATTATTGAGGCAGGCCGCGATCTTGTTTATCCGAGTAATCGTGATCCTTTAACAGGAGGGCTAATTCCTTCTTTTGCAAAGATTGAAGTAGCAGGTCCTGGTGAATTACTGGTAAAAACTGGGCGTAATGTAGACTTGGGTACATCGGATGGTTTGGCAACAGTCGGCAATACTTACAACACAAGTCTTGGTGATGCTGGTGCAAATATTACAGTGCTAGCAGGTTTGAATGGATCAATTCCTGATTATGTGAAGTTTTTGGCGAGCTATGATGCCATTCACTGGCAATCTGTTTCGGCTAGTGAAACGATAACTACCTTTATGCATGGATTGCCAGGGAATAGCGGTTTAAACACAAGTGCAGCGTTATTGGCTTTTGCTGCTTTGAAGCCTGATGATTTGAAGACAGCAGATGCACTATCGGTTATGGCCAGTCTAAAATCTTTGTCTTTACCAGTATTTAGTAAAGCACCATTACCCTCAGATTACGTGAGTTTTTTGAATAACTGGCAAGCAGCTAAAGATGTGATTATCCCCTTTATGCGTCATCAGCCAGGCAATAGTACATTAGATGATAATGCCGCTTTACTGGCTTTTTCAGCACTTAAATCAAATGATACATTGTTGATACAAGCGCAGCTAAACTCCTTGTTATTACCTGTTCAAGCAAAGCTGAATTCTTTGTTGCTACCGTTCATGTTTAATGAAATCAAGAAAGCTGGTACGGCCTCGGCTGGTGACAAATCATTAGGAAATGCGGGTGGTTACGCCGCAATAGAAGCCTTATTCCCGGGCAATAACTGGAAGGGTGATCTGAATTTATTTTTTAGTAAGTTGCAGACTCTTAAAGGTGGCGATATTAATATGCTTGTGCCTGGTGGGCAGATCAATGCCGGTCTTGCTGTTGCTTTTACAGGGGCAAAGGACGCAACTCAGTTGGGTATTGTGGCTCAGCGTGAAGGAGCAATAAATGCGGTTCTGCGGGATGATTTTTTGGTTAATAAATCGAGGGTATTTTCTTTGAATGGCGGGGATATTATGATCTGGTCTTCTGAAGGGAGTATTGATGCTGGTAAAGGTGCCAAATCTGCGATTTCAGCACCGCCTCCAATAGTGTCTCTCGATAAGGATGGCAATTTGGTTGTTGAGTTTCCGCCAATTGTTTCCGGTAGTGGTATTCGAACCGCATCCAGTTCTGCTGATAGAGTACCGGGCGACGTTTATTTATTTGCACCTAAAGGAGTAATTGACGCAGGTGAAGCAGGTATCGGTGGATCCAATGTCACTATCTCTGCCACTGCTGTTTTAGGTGCCAATAACATCCAGGTTAGCGGAACCAGTACCGGCGTACCGGTTGCTTCAGTCGGCAGTGTGGCAGCTGGTCTTACAGGTACCAGCAACGTGACTGCCAATGCCAGCCAGACTGCCCAGGCTGCTATGGGGGCTGATGAAAAAGATAAGGTCGATAACAAGAATATGACTCTTGGCATGTTGAGTGTTGAACTCTTGGGCTTTGGTGAATAAGGCTTGAACTGAACTTAAAAAGGAGCGCATTGCGCTCCTTTTTTTTGCGTGTGATTTATTTTAGCGAGACCGGCAAGATATTTTCCTGGTCGATCTCTTTCTAAACAAGATAGTTCGGGCTTAACACTGAGTCAACAACGAAATAAGCCTGAGCATTCAAGCATTATGCTCGGTTGATTAGCAAAATAGCTCCATTCGTAAGGTATTTAAGTTGAATGCTGAGCTTTTGGGGGCGTCTGATAAGGATAATTGCTCAATCATTTAAGAAATAACCAAGAAGCTTCAGTAATTTATCATGGCAGGAGCGGTTCAGGGCTTGGTTGTTTTAAGTAGCTATAACAATCACCAAGTATTGGGCAGCAATGTTTATGGCTGGAGCTGCTGTGTTTGGCATCCAAGCTGGTTTAATGAACTAAAAGTATTGTAAAGTTAAGTGATTCACTTGATAAGCCACGTTTTAAAATACTAAGGCCGGGAACGCCGGCGTCTCGATTAGATAAAATTGACGTATTGTTTATAGTTGCATGGGCTTGTTTTTAGCTCGGAACGCCAAGCACCTGCTTTGGCTGAGACACTCATCACTTTAAAGTAATAACGATGCTCCAGCCAAGTAAGGTTTTGGCGTTCCAACCCAACATTAACCTTTGGGTTGGAAGATTGCCAACTCTGCCTATGGCTTGGCTTTATTGAGGGTTTAACAATATTTTAAAGTCTCAAGCCGAAGCTCTGGTAAGTAGAAATCTTTACCAGTTAACCGCAGTAAATGCGCGGGCTAGTATTTCTCTGGCCTTAAGCATTGATTTTAAGGTGTCTTTGGTGGCGTGGTTAGCCTCTGTAGCGGTTTGTTCTATGTTACGTAAATGATCCTGAGCCTGAACTGCAAAAGCTTTGGCCTGATCTTGTAACAGTTGCGCCTCATCACGTAGCCTTTGTGCGTCATCGCGAGCTTGTTCAGCTAAGCTTAGCGCCTCTTGAGTTTCTGAAAGAGCTTGTTGCTGTTGAGTTAATATATATTCAGCCTGGCGACGAAGTCCCCGAACTCTATCCAATGCTGTTTGGGTTTCATTAAGCTGATTTTTAATTTCTTGAGCGTGATTAGCTGACTGCTCAGTAAGTTGGGCAGCTTGAGCAAGGTGTTCCTGTGATTGAGACGCTGCCTGAAAGGTCAAATCTGAGGAAGTTTGGGCTGCTCTTGCAAATTGAGCCGCTTGTTGCGCTTCATTCTCTGAATTATTGGCTGCCTGGGCTGACGTTTCGGCGCTAGCAATGGCATTTTGAGCTGCGTTATCGGCAACTACAGCCTGTTGTTGGGCTTGGCCTGAACAGTCTTGTGCTGTCAGTACCGAAGCCCCGCTTTCGGTTGCTGCTTGCGCTGCCGATGAGGCGTGGGCGAGAGCTTCTTGTTCAGCCCTGCTTGCGTTTTCAGCACTAACGATCGTATTCTGAGCTGCGGTTTCGGCAGCAACAGCTTGTTGTTGGGCTAGTCTTGAAAAGTCTTGAGCAGTC
>CAILCX010000201.1 GCA_903832775.1 uncultured Methylobacter sp.
GCTTTATTATCAGCCGCAGGTTAATCACAACGGCCAGATTATAGGGGCTGAGGTATTGATCCGCTGGCAACATCCACAGAATGGATTAATATTACCTGCGTACTTTATTCCACTGGCTGAGGCAACGGGTCTGATATTGCCCATAGGCCTATGGGCAATAAAGACGGCTTGCACCCAAATCAAAAATTGGGAAAGTCATATTCATACACAACATTTATTGCTTGCCGTTAATGTGAGTGCCCGTCAGTTCCATCTGCCTGACTTTGTAGAACAAGTGCGTCAGGTTATCCTCCTTAGCGCCATTAACCCCGAAAGACTTAAACTGGAACTTACAGAAGGTTTGTTGCTTGACGACATTAATGACTCTATTCTAAAAATGAATGCTCTCCGCGAAATTGGCGTAAGCTTTTCAATGGATGATTTCGGTACTGGCTATTCATCACTGGCTTATTTAACTCAACTACCGATTGATCAGCTTAAAATTGATCAATCATTCGTGCGCAATATTGGTATAAAACCCACTGATGCTGTGATTGCTCAGACCATCATTGGCATGGGCAACAGCCTTGGTATAAGCGTCATTGCAGAAGGAGTCGAAACAGAGTCGCAACGAGCTTTCTTGGAAAAACATGGCTGTACACTTTATCAGGGGTATTTATTTAGTAAACCCGTGCAAATTGAACAGTTTGAGGCACTGCTAAGGGAGCACTAATTATTACGTTACAATAACAGAACAAAAAATTGCGGGCTGAAGTTGAATCATGGAAACAAGAAAACTAACAAGTCCTTGGACAGGAGACATTTGGGGCGGCTTGGCATCAATGCTGGTTGCGCTTCCTTCGTCGATCGCGTTTGGCGTAACCATCTTTTCTCCACTCGGTTCAGGCTATGGCGCACAAGGCGCAATTGCGGGCATCCTTGGCACTACTACACTCGGCCTGATTTCCTCTAGCTTCGGCGGCACTAACCGACTCATAACAGCCCCCTGCGCACCTGCCGCAGCAGTGCTTGCTGCAGTCGTAATCGGTTTTTCTCAAAACGGCGTGAGCGCAGAAGCCAGCATCCTGATGTTGGTACTGATTGCCCTGCTCTCAGGCATTATCCAAATCGGTTTTGGCGTAGTGGGAATAGGTCGTCTCATCAAATTCATTCCCTACCCGGTGGTGAGCGGCTACCTCAGCGGCGTCGGCCTGACTATTATCGTTAGCCAATTGCCAAGGGTACTTGGAGCACCCAAAAGTATGGGTTTATGGGAAGTCCTTCAGCATCCTGACAATTGGCGCTGGCAAAGCATTGTGGTCGGTATAGTAGTTATTGTGTCGATGGTACTGGTGCCGCGCATCATACGTGCCGTGCCGGCAGCGATTATCGCCATGATCTTCGGCATAGTGGTGTATTTTAGCCTGGGATTTATTGATCCGACTCTGTGGAACATTCATGGAAACCCCTTGGTCGTTGGCTCGCTAGGAGACTCAGATAGTAATTTGTTTGAAGCCGTGATTCAGCACCTCAAATTTTTGCGTGCCTGGGATCCTGCTTTACTGGTGCAGATTTTCCTACCGGCACTTACCCTTGCGGTGTTGCTATCAATTGATACGCTCAAGACCTGTGTTGTGCTTGATGCGTTGACCAACACTCACCATGATTCGAATCAGGAGCTGATCGGTCAAGGTTTGGGCAATATCGGCTCTGCATTACTAGGCGGCATTCCCGGAGCGGGACAAATGGGCGCGACAATGGTGAACATTTCTAGCGGTGCAAATACCAGCCGTTCTGGTGTAATTGAGGGGATTTTCTCGCTGACAGCCTTCCTACTGCTTGCCACACTTGTTGCCTGGGTGCCGATTGCCGCGTTGGGAGGCATCTTGCTGGTAATTGGTTATCGCATGATCGATCAGCATAGCCTGGAATTCTTCAGATCGAAAGCAACACGTTTTGATTTCATTGTAATTATAGCCGTCATCGTTGTCGCACTGACGGTCAGCCTAATCGCTGCATCCGGCACGGGTATCTTACTAGCCATCGCGCTCTACCTCCGGGAACAAACGCGTAGCACAGTATTGCGGCGCAAGATAGAAGGAGGTGAAGTGTTCTCTAAAGTGGTTCGACACGAACAGGAACTGGTCATTCTGACCCGCAATGGAAACATTACCGTGATTGTCGAACTCCAGGGCAGCCTCTTTTTTGGCACAGCCAACCAGCTTTACTTGGTACTCGAACCAGAGATAGGTCCACGCACATACGTCATTTTGAACATGCGGCGCGTGCAATCAATGGATCTGTCCGCAACCCATGTTTTGGAGCAAATCAAGGATCGTCTTGAAAGTATTGGTTCCTATCTAATCTTTACCGAAATTCCACATCATCTACCTAGCGGGCTAAAAATGAAGCGCTATTTACGTGAAGTTGGCTTGGTGCAAGACACTTCCAAAGCACTTGCATTCCGGCATCTTGACGAGGCGCTTGAATGGGTAGAAACACAACTTCTTGTCGACTCATCCTATGTAAGCAAGGACAGCGACCCTGCTCTTTCACTAGCCGAATTCGAAAATCTGCTTCACTGGAAATATCGCGCACTGACCAGCCTGGAGCCAATTATCGAGCTACGCCATATTCCTGAAGGAGAGAACCTTTTCAATATCGGCGAACCGGGCGACGAACTGTTATTTATTCGGCGAGGCACGGTACGCGTTGAGTTTCCAATCCATGATAAGGACACTTGGCATATTGGCACGTTTGGCCGAGGCGACTTTATTGGTGAGATGGGGTTCCTTGATAGCACACGGCGTTCAGCCGTAGCAATTGCAATAATAGATACCGAGTGTTTCGTACTCTCACGCATCCGATTTAACGAAGTTTCAGATCAATTTGGTAGCGATATTTTCGAAGGCATCGCAAACGTGCTAGCTGTGCGGCTACGTTTCATGAACAAGGAACTGCGAGCACTACGAGCCTGAAAGCGCTATCAAGCTACCGTAACCAATAAGCCGACATCATCCAATCTATAGAAATTTATATTTTATTGCTGAGTGGATTTAGCTCAGCCTCAAGCTTTTGCATATCCAGTTCATTTTCCCATTTGGCAGCAACGACGGTCGCAACGCCGTTGCCGATCAGATTAGTTAAAGCACGAGCTTCCGACATGAAGCGGTCGATACCGAGAATAAGTGCAAGTCCCGCGACAGGAATAGTAGGAATGACCGAGAGTGTTGCGGCAAGAGTGATAAAGCCACTACCGGTTACCCCAGCTGCGCCTTTTGAGGTCAGGAGCAACACACCGAGCAGGGTTAACTCCTGCGTCATCGTTAGTTGGGTGTTAGTCGCTTGGGCGACAAAAATGGCGGCCATCGCCAGATAAATCGAGGTACCGTCAAGGTTGAATGAATAGCCGGTCGGAATAACCAAGCCGACCACGGACTTGGAGCAGCCCAGTTTTTCCAGTTTTATCATGATGCGCGGCAACACGGATTCCGAGGATGAAGTACCCAGCACGATCAACAGCTCATCCTTGATATAAACAATAAATTTGACGATGCTGAAACCGGTATACCTGGCAATCAATCCAAGCACGATAAAAATGAACAGCAAACAAGTCAGGTAAAAACTACCCATTAAACTCGCTAGAGGTAATAGTGATGCAACACCGTATTTGCCAATGGTAAACGCCATTGCGCCAAACGCACCAATGGGCGCCAACTTCATAATAGTTTCCACGATACCGAACAGCGTCTGTGAAATCTTGTTGATAAATATTACCACTTCAGCCCCCGTTTCTTTAATGGCAGCCAAGGAAAAACCGAACAACAAGGAAAATAGTAATACCTGCAATATATCATTTTTGGCAAAGGCATCAATGACGCTAACAGGAATAATATTGAGTAAGAAATCAACTGTACTCTGATTTTTGGCGACGGCTGTAAAAGCGGTCAGTCCATTGATATCGAGTGCGCTTGCATCAACATTCATGCCTACGCCAGGTTGAATAACATGCACCACAACCAATCCAATAACTAATGCCAAGGTACTTACGACTTCAAAATAAAGCAGCGCCTTAAGACCGACGCGACCAACCTTGTCCAGTTCCTGCATACCCGCAATGCCGGTAACCACTGTACAGAAGATAATTGGTGCGATGATCATCTTAATCAGCTTAATAAAGCCGTCACCCAGCGGTTTCATCGCAATAGCCGATTCTGGATAAAAATGACCCAACAGTATGCCAATAAAAATAGCAGTCAGGACCTGAAAATAAAGCTGTTGGTAGCCTTTTCTGGGTACGTTAATGATTTGCACTGATAATTAAATGGATGAAAGAATAGCTCAAGGTTTGTCTATTTTAACAACTAAGTCCCAATATATCTCGGAAAAAGAATATCTTGGTCACTGTGACGAGGTTTGAAGTTCTACGTTACGACAAGCCCTGCTTCGCTGGGAAGGTTTTACATATTTGTCAGTAATCAGCGTTAAGTTTACTCGCCCGAAAATAGTGCATGTACGTTTATCAATATGATAAGTGCAGAGATTTACTGAAACCAAAACAACCCCGACATTATTAAACACCGGGGTTGCATGAAGCTTTACTAAAAATTAGCGATGAGTGTGAGAACTGCGGCTTTCTTGTTCGAGAACTTCAAGCTCAACTTTGCATTGATTATTTGAACTTACGTTGCTCGCATTAATTGATGCGTCACGAGCCAGTACGCCGGTATCGGCATAATCGGTAAACAGACCATCGACACCAAGATCGTAATAATAGGTCATTTCAACTTTTGGATCGGTAAAGCCGTAACCGCTGGCATCATTACGGAAAGTCCAGGTGTGAACCAACAAACCTTTTTCATGAGCCATTTCAATTACACCGTTACTGCCATCAACGCGACGGTCGTTGATAGTGATTTTGCCATCGCCGTTACGATCGATGCCGTCATCCACAGTTTTTACCAGGTAAGGCTTCCACGGACCAACTGCATCGGCATAGGATTTAACAAAGTTCAAGCCTTCATTGGTCAGTAAATCCGCAAAGGTACGTGTGTCACCAGAAACCACGAAGTCATAGGGTTGCTTGTAAGGCGCGACCAGTGACATAGAACCGTCAGCGTTGACATCATCGGCATCAACCAGCTGTACGAGTTGAATGTTGGTTTTATGACTCAGGTATTGCAGATTGCTAACTTCGAAAGATTGGATGAAAACCGGTGCGCAAGGACTGTTACCATAGGATTCATGGAGTTTTTTTACTAATTTATTTTCAAAAAAATGCAGTCCAAACAACAGATGGTTGTCAGCATTTTTTACGTTGGCATGATAGGTTGAGTGTTTGATTTCAGGATAGATACCGATTGCTCTGCCTGTTTGTTTGCTTTTGCTTTGTGCTAATGCAATCACTTCGTCCAATGTAGGGATTTGAAATAAACCGTTGTACTGCTGATCCCGGCGAGCCAATGGCTGAACGGCACGCAAAGTTTTTATTTCTGCCAGGGTAAAATCGGTGACGAACCAGTCATTATATTCAACGCCGTCGACCATTCGTCTGGTTTTGCGACTTGCAAATTCAGGGTGACTGGCTACGTCTGTTGTTCCGCCTATCATCGGTTCGTGGCGTGCAACCATATGGCCGTCTTTGGTTAATACCAGATCAGGTTCGATAAAATCAGCGCCCAACTCTATCGCCAGGGTATAACCTTCAATGGTGTGATCGGGACGGTGACCGGCTGTGCCACGATGGCCGATAACGATAGGTGTATTTTTCATTTGAAACTGTGCATCCGCTTCGGCAGCACTTTGAAAACCGAGTATGGCCAGCATGGCGCCTGCCAATAAAGTTGGTTTAAAAGATGGTCTAAACATCGGGTGTTTCCTTTTTAAGCTTGGTTGAGGGAATTGGTTTTAACTGGTTAGATTGAAAACAGTTGCCGGGACGTTGCCGCCCCGGCAGCTATTTATCAATCGCGGTCTTGTTCTGGTTCAGCTGCCAGGGTTTTGCTAAATACAGAACTACCGTTAATATCTTTCAGGTCTACCGTTAGTGCTTGGCTGTGTTTATCAATGTTGACTTCACCGAAGAATTGCAAACCGGCAAAAGGCGACAGATTGACTTGTCCCGCTGGTGGAGCCTTGGAAAAGACTACTTGTGGGCCGAAAGTGCCGTCAGTGCTGTTAGGGCCGAAAGAACCGGCGTTCAGAGGACCAGCCACAAACTCCCAAAACGGCTTGAAGTCTTTGGATTGTGCTTTAGTCGGATCGTAATAGTGAGCTGCTGCATAATGAACATCGGCAGTCAGCCAGACAATGTTATTGACATGTTCATGTTTGATGAAACTGAACAGGCCTGCAAGCTCCAGTTCTCGTCCGGCAGCCGGACCGTTGTTGCCATTGGCGACGGCTTCCCAGCGAGCTTTGCCCTGGGCATCAACGCCATCAGCCACATTAAGACCGATAGGCATGTCGGCGGCAATAACTTTCCAGGTAGCATGAGAGTGTTTCAGTTCGTTCTTCAGCCAAGCTACTTGCACATCACCCAAAAATGCGGTTTCCGCACTTTGCTGTGTCTGAAGATTGGCAGTATTGGGGCCACGGTAAGCGCGCATATCCAGCACAAAAACATCCAGCAGTTTGCCGTAAGAAATTTTCCGGTAAACACGTTCAGATTCTTCGGCATTGTGAGGACGTAGCGGCGCATATTCATGGAAAGCTTTAGACGCGCGGGCCACAAGTAAAGGCACGTCTTTCAGGGTATAGCGGCTATCGTTGACAAGATCTTTGGAATCAGACCAGTTATTGACGACTTCGTGATCATCCCATTGCAAGATTTGAGGTACCTGGGCATTAAAGCGACGGAGATTGTTATCCTGTAAATTGTATTTGTAGCGCCCACGGAATTCGGCTTGAGTCTCGGCGACTTTACTGACCTCCGGTGTGACAAGGTTTGTCCAGATCTGACCGTTCTCTGCTGGTACGCTTGGTAGAATCACACCATCAGCATAGATGTTGTCGCCACTGTGAATAAAAAACAGTGGATCAACCTTGCGCATGGCTTCATAGATTTTCATGCCGCCAAAGCTCTCATTAATACCCCAACCTTGGCCAGCGGTATCGCCACCCCAGACAAAGCGAATGTCGTCATGTTTGCCTAAGGTATGAAAATGTCCAGTGACCTCGTCACTTTTGCCACGGACATTGGTGAGATCTTCGAACCAGACTTTAACGAAAACATCAGCCCCGTCCGGAAGGCCGACCAAGTCTTGCCGCGCTGTAAAATCAGTACCCTCCATCGCATAAGGGCCACGGATGGTAATGGCATCGGTAAATTGTTCGTTAAAAGCATATTTCACAAACATCCGGGCAGCTCGATCGGAGCGACTCCAGATCATGGCGCGTCCCGGTGCCAAATCGCCAATTTGTATGCCTTGTTCCAGTAACGGTACGTTGCTAACTTCAGCGTTGGCAGTCAGTGAGAATAGTAACGGTAATGCTGTAAATGCCGCAGTCAGACAGTTAGAACGAGAAAAATATCGGGAATTTTTAACTATGTTGCGCATGGTTATGGCTCCTAAACTGGATTGATGAGCTTAGGATGATAGCAACGAGTGATGACAGAATGATGTCAGGGAGGTTAAGGAATAATGAAGACCGAAATCATCACAAATTGTTAATTTTAAAGTATAAAAAACATATCAGCGTGCAAACTATCAAGGGCACCCAATATCAAGACTCCCTTCATATTGCAGGCTGGCAGATGCCAACTCATCTCAGTGCTGATGCTGTTTAATCTTTTAGTGGGGAACTGAGTTGCCCACATCCGCTTGAGACCAACAACTGCTCAAACTGCTCAATCGTAACCGGCTTACTGAAGAAGTAGCCCTGATAAGCCATGCAACCATGCCCTTTTAGGAACTTAAACTGAGCCTCGGTTTCTACTCCTTCAGCAATCACATTTAAACGAAAATTCTGCGCCAGGTTAATTATAGTTTGCACCATTACTGCATCATTTGGGTCAGTGGTAATGTCCCGCACAAAGCTTTGGTCAATCTTGATCTGGTCAAGCGGCAATTGTTTCAAATACGATAATGATGAATAGCCAGTGCCGAAATCATCCATCGACAAGCTGACGCCAAGTGCTTGCAAGGCATGCATCTTCGATACTACATCAATCAAATCACTCAGCACCACGCTCTCTGTTAACTCCAGCTTTAAGCGCAATGCAGGGACCTCATAAAGACTCAATATAGCTGCAATATTTTCAACAAAATCATATTGCTTGAATTGCTGCGCACTGACGTTCACTGCCAGTGTAAGTTGCTTAGTTAGCTCGAAATTAGCCCATACCGCCAACTGTCGGCACGCAGTATCCAGCACCCAATGACCAATATCGAGAATTAGCGAGCTTTCTTCCGCAATGGGAATAAACTGCATCGGAGAGACCATACCATGCCTGGGATGCAGCCAGCGTACCAGTGCTTCTGCGCCAATCGGACTAAGGTCATTATCTACCTGAATCTGATAATACAAATGCAATTGCTGATCGGGCACGGCATGACGCAAATCTGCCTCTAATAAAGAGTGGATTTGTGCTGCCTGTTGCATGACAGGATCAAAAAAACGCACAGTATTACGTCCAGAATCCTTGGCTTGGTACATTGCCATGTCGGCTTGTTTTATTAAAGTTTCCGTTGACTCATTTTTACCTCGATACAAACAAACACCTATGCTAGGTGAGCTATCCTGTTCATTACCATTAAGCTGGTATGGCATAGACAGCAAAGCACGAATTTTTTCTGCAATTAGCGCTGTTTTTTGGGACGCAACTTCAACATTCTCATCCACTTCTTCCAGTAGCACTACAAACTCATCCCCGCCAAAACGCGCCACGGTATCCATTTCTCGCACACAAGACCGGATACGATTAGAGACTTCAATCAGCAACAGGTCGCCGTAATCATGCCCCAGCATATCGTTAATGATTTTAAATTTATCCATATCAAGGAACAGTAACGCACCGTAATAATTATTGCGTGCCGAAACTGACAGCGCCAAGTGCAACCTATCCATCAACAAGCGGCGGTTTGGCAATTTAGTCAGTACATCATAGAATGCCAGATTGCTGATTTCCTCTTCTGCCTGCTTACGATCAATAGCGATGCTGGCTAGATGAGCAGATTGTTCGATAAGGTAAATATCAGATTCAAGCGGTGTATGCGCTGAATGATGATAAATGGCAAAAGTACCTAGTACCAGTCCCGAGGATGACCGAATAGGCTGTGACCAACAGGCGCCCAGCCCAGCACTGGCAGCGAGTTCTTTGAATGATGCCCAATAAGGGTGAGTCTGGATATCCGTAACAATGACACGCTTTCCTGTCAGGGCCGAGGTTCCACAGGAACCCACTCCACTTCCAATTTCTATGCCATTGATGGCTGCGTTATAAAAATCAGGCAAGCTCGGTGCAATCCCTTTAACAAGGTGTTTTCCGTCGCAATCCACCAGCAAGATACTGCAAAGCATTCCCGGATTAAGTTGTTCAACGCCACGTACTATGGCTTCGAGAATAGTACTGAGCGAATTATTACCGGCTAACATCTCCAATGCATGGCTACGAAAATATTCATACTTTTCAGTTTGCTTTCGTATAATTATTTCTTGCTCCAGGGTTTCATTTTGTTCATGAAGTTCTGATTCTGCTAACGCCTGGCTCTCCTGAACTAATACAATCCACCAAGCTGCAATACTGATTAAACCCACCAACACAAAAAAAAGATTGAATAAGGCTATAGCGTTTTCTGATGCCTTTTTTGCATCCGTATTATCGTAATTCAATGAATAGGATGTCCAGAATGTAATGGCAACTACCACGAGCATAACGCCTGAGATCAAAATGAATTGGGCAATTCTGAAAGCGGTCTGTTTTGATACTTTATGTTTAAATACAAATGCAAGCAAGTTGGCGACTGCCTGGCGATAAAACGATATTTGTGACGGTTTGCATTGATCCTTGCAACCTGAATCCAGCGTACAACACAAAGAGCAAATAGAAAAATCATAATAGGGGCAATAGGCAAAATCCGTTTGTGAATAGTGTTGATCGCAAACACCGCAAGTACACACTTGATCCGAGTTTTTAAAATGCAGATTTGGTCGAGCGATGTAATATTTTCCTTTAGTCAGCTTGGCGATAATGGGAACCAGCATAAAACTAATGGTCATGGCAATCAACCATGAGTAGGCCTGCGCATAAAGCCCAAATACACCGGTGAATGCGCTTATAGACACCAGTGAAGCAACTGACATACTCACAAACCCGACTGGATTGTAGTTGTAGAGATGAGCGCGTTTAAATTCAACAATCGGTGGACTAAGCTTTAAGACTTTATTGATGGTTAGATCAGAGACAACGGCAAAAATCCAGGCAATGGCGACATTGGAATACAGACCAAGTACCTTTTGCAAGGCTTCAAATACCCCCATCTCCATCAGCAACAAGGCAATACCAATGTTGAACACCAACCATACCACTCGCCCTGGATGTGCATGCGTGACTCTTGAAAAGAAATTTGACCAAGCCAAAGAACCGGCATAGGCGTTGGTGACATTGATCTTGATTTGGGAGGTAACAACAAAAACAGTGCTGACAAAAATAGCGAGGCCAGGATGGTCAAATACATAGATATAAGCAATGTAATACATCTGCACCGGTTCTTTTGCCTCAGCATAAGCAAGGCCAGCCAATATGGCGATGGACGCCAGCAGTGCGCCGGCCAATTGTTTCAAACACCCTAATACGATCCAGCCAGGGCCAGCCGCCAACATCGAAATCCACCAGCTTAAGCGATTATCTTTGTGCTTATCCGGCATGAAACGAAGATAATCAACCTGCTCGCCAATTTGAGCGATCAATGAAAATGAAATTCCGGTAGCGATACCAAAATAATAGGGATCAAAC
>CAILCX010000202.1 GCA_903832775.1 uncultured Methylobacter sp.
GAGCTGCCAACCTTACAAGAGATTAAGGAGCTTGATATAAAAATACTCAGCCCATCGTTAGAGACAACGCAACAACCCATGCAGGTAAAGAGTGAACAGCAAGAAACCACCGAAAAAAACGCAGAAATCGTCGAACAGTTCAGCTCAGCAGCCGAGGCGGACGCTGAAACCCTCGAAAGGTTCGACTGAAGTAGCGGCTAATGCTTCCAAGGTAACGCCGGCATTAAAAAAGAAAGGGCCGGACTCATCCAAATCCGAGGATGGCGAGCGTATTCAGAAAGTCTTGTCACGCGGCGGCATCGGTTCCAGGCGAGAAATCGAGCGCTGGATAAATGAGGGGCGCATTAAAATAAATAGCACTAGCGCAGGTCTGGGTGACCGTTTGAAGCCGGGCGATCATTTGCAGATTAATGACAGGGTCGTACATTGGGAAAAATTTGCCGTACAACCCACCCGTGTTCTGCTTTATCACAAACCTGTCGGTGAAGTGGTTACGCGCCGTGATCCTGAAGGTCGTCCTGTGATATTTAGCAAGCTACCCCAATTGGCCGGGAGTCGCTGGATAGCCGTTGGCCGTCTGGATATTAATACGTCGGGCTTATTATTGGTGACCAATAATGGCGAACTGGCCAATCAGTTAATGCATCCGTCAACGCAGGTAGAACGCGAATATGCCGTACGAATTTTGGGAGAAGTATCCAATGAGATGCTGGCAAGGTTGAAAGAAGGCGTGGAACTTGAAGACGGGAAGGCTCAATTCGACAAAATTATCTTTTTCGGTGGTGAAGGTGCCAATAAGTGGTACAACGTCATCGTTGCCGAAGGCAGAAACCGATTGGTAAGACGATTGTGGGAATCACAAAATGTTACCGTTAGTCGTTTGATGCGAGTTCGCTATGGACCAGTTGTTTTACCGGAGCGTTTGAAAACCAATGCGGCTTATGAATTGACCGATAAAGAGCTGGATTTGTTATTTGAGTTTGCAGGTATGCCTACCGAAAAACACCATATCGACAAGACTGAGAATAAAGACCAAAAATCCAAAAAACGTTAGAAGACAGTAACAATAACTTCCCGATTTAAAATGCCCTATTGGCGAGAATACATCGGGAAGTTATTACTGTAGAGATCAGCTATTAGACCGACCAATTCCATAATAAGTTATTCCCTGTTTTTTAAGTAACGCGGGTTGATATAAATTTCTACCATCAAATATGACCGCATCTTTCAAGGTTTGCTTGATATGTTCAAAATCAGGGCTCCAAAAGTTTTTCCATTCGGTAACGACAATTAAGGCATTCGCACCTTGCAAGGCTCCATCGGCAGATTCAACCAAGGTCAATCCGCCATAAGTGCCATAAAGTCGTTTGGCTTCATCCATCGCTTCAGGATCAAATGCTTGAACCGTTGCGCCCGCTTGAATTAAGGCCTCTAAAATGACTCGACTGGGTGCTTCACGCATGTCATCTGTTTTTGGCTTAAAGGACAAACCCCATAGTGCAAAAACTTTGCCTTTAACTTCACCGTTATAATGCTGAAGCACTTTATTGAAAATAACCTGCTTTTGTCGGTCATTGACATTTTCGACGGCACTAAGCAGCTCAGCCTTGTAACCAACCTGTTGCGCTGTGCGTTCCAAGGCTTTGACATCTTTCGGAAAACACGAACCGCCATAACCGCAGCCGGGATAAATAAAAGAATAACCAATCCGTGAATCAGAGCCTATGCCATTTCTAACCTGCTCAATATCCGCGCCTAACAATTCCGCGAGATTAGCCAATTCATTCATAAAACTTATTTTAGTGGCCAACATGGCATTAGCCGCATATTTGGTTAATTCTGCTGAACGAATATCCATAATAATGACGCGTTCATGACTGCGATTGAACGGCGCATAGAGTGCTTTTAATAATTCCGCTGTTCGTGGATTATCTGTGCCCACGACGATTCTGTCCGGCTTCATAAAATCAGTAATCGCAGCACCTTCCTTTAAGAATTCCGGATTTGAAACCACATCGAAATCAATTTCAACACCGCGTTCATTCAAAACTTCGAGCATGACATCCTTAACTTTATCAGCCGTACCAACCGGTACCGTCGACTTATCAACAACAATCCGGTATTCAGTCATGTGTTCTGCTATCGATTTGGAGACGGCTAAAACATATTGTAAATCTGCCGCTCCATCTTCATCAGGTGGCGTGCCAACCGCTATAAATTGAAAAGTGCCATGACTAACAGCCTCTTGAATATCTGTAGTAAACTTTAAACGCCCCGCTTGCTGATTTTCTACTACCAACGCAGCCAAGCCCGGTTCATAAATGGGTATGATTCCTTTTTTTAAATTTTCGATTTTTCCCTGATCAATATCGATACAAATGACATCATTACCCACTTCGGCTAAACAAACACCTGTAACCAGTCCTACATAGCCCGAACCAAAAATTGTAACTTTCATTCTATTTCCTAAAATATAATTCTGAGATTATTTAATTAATTGAGCGTAAATATTTTTCGTAAAGACTGACTTATAGTCCTGTTAATCGACATAGCCCAAAGGATTCTGTTTCTGCCAGTTCCAGGTATCGCGACACATGTCTTTAATATCCCGCTCCGCCTTCCATCCCAGTTCACGTTCTGCCTTTAGCGAGTCAGCATATACCTCGGCTATATCACCGGCCCGCCGGGGAGCAATTTGATACTTTACAGGTCGACCTGAAGCAAATTCGAAAGCTTTCACCATCTCCAATACGCTATAGCCGTGTCCGGTTCCAAGGTTAAACACATGAACACCAACCTGATTTTGCAGCCAGGCCAATGCCTTAACGTGACCTTCCGCCAAATCCATTACATGAATATAATCTCGCACTCCAGTGCCATCAACTGTTGGATAATCATTGCCAAACACGGTTAACTGTTCACGCCTACCCACCGCAACCTGACTGATATATGGCATCAGGTTATTGGGAATACCGCTTGGATCTTCACCTATAGTACCGCTTAGGTGCGCGCCAACCGGATTGAAGTAACGTAACAATGCGATACGCCAAACTCCATCAGACTGCGCCAAATCAGTATAAATTTGCTCTACCATGAGTTTAGAGCCTCCGTAAGGATTAGTTGCTCCCAACGGAAAATCTTCGCGGATCGGCAGACTGGCCGGATCACCATATACCGTTGCCGAAGAGCTAAACACCAGCATATTTATGCCAAACTCGGCCATCACCTCGGCCAAAATCACACTACCGGAAACATTATTATCATAATACCTCAATGGTTGCTCCATAGATTCGCCGACCGCTTTCAAGCCGGCGAAATGTATTACACCATCAATTACGTATTGCTTGAACACTTCACGTAGAACACTACGGTCACGAACGTCTCCTTGTACCAACACCACAGATTTTCCGGTGATTACAGATACCCTTTGCAGAGACTCCGGCTTGCTATTACAAAAATTATCCAGCACCAACACCTCATAACCCGCCTGCAACAAGGCTACGCAAGTATGACTTCCAATATATCCGGCACCGCCAGTAACCAGGATCATTTATTACCTCTCATAAATTTTATTGTTAATTAATGTACTTTGACATTTAACCGGTAACCCAATGACAGACAACTGCCAGTCATGCTTGTGCCTCAGATAATGTTGTAAAACTTGTTGTACCATTCAACAAAATCCCTAATCCCGTCTTCCAATATTGTAGACGGTTTATAGCCCAAATCATTCACCAAATCCGACACATCTGCATAAGTATCAGGCACATCACCGGGTTGCAAAGGCAAAAAGTTTTTTATTGCCTCTTTACCTAAACATTTTTCCAGTGTTTCAATGAATGTTAATAGATTCACCGGATTATTATTGCCGATATTATAGATACGATAAGGTGACAGACTGGTTGCCGGATCTGGATTATCGCCCGACCAGTTCATATTAATTTGTGCAGGTTGATCTATCACCCTGATTACACCTTCGACAATATCATCTATATAGGTAAAATCACGACGGTGATTTCCATAATTAAATACATCGATGGGCTTGCCTTCAAGGATATTTCGGGTAAACATGAACAAGGACATGTCCGGCCGTCCCCAAGGACCGTAAACTGTAAAAAATCGCAAACCTGTTGTTGGAAGTTTATATAAATGACTATAAGTATGAGCCATCAATTCATTGGCTTTTTTACTTGCCGCATAGAGCGATACTGGATGATCAACATTGTCATGTATGGAAAAGGGCATCTGGGTATTCGCCCCATACACCGAACTGGATGAGGCATAGGCTAAATGCTCAACGGCATTATGCCGACACCCTTCCAATATATTAATAAAGCCTACAATATTTGAATCAATATAAGCATGAGGATTGGTTATGGAGTATCGCACACCTGCCTGAGCCGCCAGATGCATAACTCGTTGAAATTTTTCTCTGGCAAAAAGACCCTCAATTGCCTCCCTATCGGCAATTTCCAGCTTTATAAACTTAAATCGCTCATGGTTTTTTAGTCTTTCCAATCTTGCCAGTTTCAGATTTACATCGTAATAATCGTTAAGATTGTCTATGCCAACAACCTCGTCTCCCCGCTCCAGCAATCTAATACAAAGGGTTGATCCAATAAATCCAGCTGCCCCTGTTACCAATATCTTCAAAATGCACCGACCTTTAATAAGATTGAAAAAATGCCCGACTCAGATATACATTTTGTATGTAACCTAAATTATCGACTAATAATTGAACCACGAATTGATGTAGATATAAGTTGAATCGAATAAGATTTCCTTGTAAGGAAGTATCCCAGAAGACCAGCCAAATGACAATTGCTTACTTCCACCCAATCACCTATGCTTAACCGTTTTATAAATTTCGAATTACACTTATAAACTCGATAATAAATTTCCTGCTCTATTACCCTAATGAATCCAAAAAAACGACTGGATATTTTTGTTCGTCTGGCTATCGCCACACCTGAGCCGACAACTGAACTTCACTACAACAGTACTTTTGAATTATTAATTGCAGTGGTTTTATCTGCTCAAGCAACCGATAAAGGGGTTAATAAAGCGACTGCCAAGCTTTTCCCAATCGCCAATACTCCAAGTGAAATTCTGAAATTGGGAGAAACCGGCTTAAAAGAGTACATTAAAACAATTGGCCTTTTTAACAGCAAGGCTGCGCATATCATCACGCTATGCAAACAACTGCTAGATACCTTTAACGGCCAAGTGCCGCAGACACGTGAAGAACTGGAGATGCTGGCGGGTGTCGGCAGAAAAACCGCGAACGTCATATTAAACACTGCTTTTGGACAGCCCACTATTGCCGTAGATACGCATATTTTCAGGGTTGCTAACAGAACAGGTATTGCAACCGGTAAAAATGTTCTGGAAGTTGAACGAAAACTGGACAAATCAGTGCCAAAAAAACATAAAAAAGATGCCCATCATTTACTGATCCTTCATGGTCGTTATACCTGTATTGCAAGAAAACCTCGTTGCCTTACCTGCGTTATACAAGATTTGTGCGATGAAAAAACCAAAAATATCTGATTATTTTAGATACTTTATATTTAGGTATGATAAAAAAGCTGTGTAAAGTTTCTGCCGCTCTGTGGGTTACTAGTTTTAAGGATATTTATTCTTTATTTTGTTGATTTTGATATGATACCCGCAATTCGATGCGTTTTTAAGTATCGATTTATCTCTCGGGTTAACTGCCGGGAACGGTTTTTAAAACTTGTATCAATACACTGGAGACACAATGAAAAAAAATAATAAAACCCCTTTAGCTACTGCAATGGGTGCTGCTTTTCTGTCTGCTTTTGCTGTAACTGCGGTTAATGCCGACGTAAATCCTTTCGGCATGACCGAATTATCAACAGGTTATATGCAAGTTGCTGCTGCTGATAAAGCAGCTGAAATGGCTTGTGGCGCGGCAATGGGTGGCATGGCCAAACCTAAAACTGCAGAAGGTGCTTGTGCAGGCAATGTAAAAACTGAAGGCGCAAAAGCAGCTGATGGCGCCTGCGGCGCAATGATGAAAGATGGGAAAATGAAACCCGGCATGGAAGCGGCTTGTGGCGCCATGATGAAAGGCAAAGAAGGCGCTTGCGGAGATATGGGCAAAGGTAAAGAAGGTGCTTGCGGTGCCCAGTGCGGCGAAGGCATGAAAGCCTGCGATTCAGCAAAAACCAAAGAGGGTGCTTGTGGTGCGCAAATGAAAGGTTGCGGCGAAGGCATGAAAGGTTGTGGCGATATGATGAAAGGTAAAGAAGGCGCATGCGGCGACAAAATGAAAGCTAAAGACGCCAAGTAATTTATTTTTCAATGAAGTAGCATGACAGGCCGACGACAAATGAAACTTTGATAGTCAGCCTGTCATGATCCTACTATTTATTTTGCCCTCATCAACCTATGGTGTTCTTATGGACACGACTAAACAACTTGTTCACGGCGCCGGCCTGGGTCTGCGGCGGTCTTTTTTAAGTCAAATTGTTGATACTCCTCCTGAAGGTGTCGGCTTTTATGAGGTTGCGCCCGAAAACTGGATTACACTCGGCGGCAAATATGGCAAACAATTTCGTGGCATGACCGAACGTTTCGATTTTATCTGCCATGGCTTATCGTTATCTATAGGGAGCACTGATCCTCTAGATGAAGATTTCATTCATGAAATCAAACAGTTCATGTCCGAACATCAAATCAAGTTTTACAGCGAACATCTAAGTTATTGCAGCAAAGATGGCCATTTATATGATCTAATGCCTATTCCGTTCACCTCTGAAGCCGTTACCCACGTAGCTAAACGAATCAGACGGGTCCAGGATATTCTCGAACAAAAAATTGCCATAGAAAACGTATCTTATTATGCAGCTCCCGGCCAGGAGATGGACGAAATTGATTTTTTCAATGCCGTTATCGAAGAAGCCGATTGTGACGTGTTAATAGATATTAATAATATTTACGTAAACAGTGTGAATCATGGTTATGACGCGGAGGCATTTTTAAAAGCAATGCCCGCGCACCGTATTGCTTATGCCCATATCGCCGGACATTATGTGGAAGCAGAAAATTTTCTGGTCGATACCCACGGTGCTGACGTGATTGATCCGGTCTGGAAACTGTTGGGTAAAGCTTACGAACTTTACGGTGTCTTTCCGACGCTTTTAGAACGTGACTTTAATATCCCGTCGTTGGATGAATTAATCAAGGAAGTTAACACTATCAGCGCCATTCAAGCCGCCTGGGAATCGCAACATGCGCAACACTCCGCTTGAAACCGTGGTGAAAATCGATTTTAAAGCCAAGCAACAAGAGTTTGCGGCCTATATCAGAGATCCTGATAAAAATCCAGCTCCTGTCGATGTTCAGCCACAGCGGATGGCCATGTATCGTGAACTGTTTTTCAATAATATCGACACCTTTCTAACTGCCAATTTTCCTGTATTACGGGCAATATTGAACGACAGACAATGGTTTGAATTGGGTCAGGATTTTTTTGCCAATCATGCCTGTGTGTCACCGCATTTTTCAAAAATTCCAGAAGAGTTTCTTAATTATCTGCAAAACGAGCGCGATTGTTCAACGGATTTCCCATTCATGCTGGAACTGGCTCATTACGAATGGGTAGAAATGGCTTTAACCATCGCCAAAGAAACCGTGCACGCCAATCCTCAGAGTCTGGACGAGCTGCAAAACCGGCACATAACACTATCACCACTTGCTTGGCCACTCATCTATCAATATCCCGTCCAACAACTATCGCCAAATTTTTTACCTGAAATGGCACCAGATCAACCCACTTTCCTGGTTGTTTATAGAAATCCTGAAGACAATGTTAACTTTATTGAAATAACACCACTTACCTACCGTTTACTACAAATAATTCAGGAAAATGGCGAGATTATGACCATAAGCTGCCTAAAGCAGCTTTCTGAAGAATCGAATCATCCCAACCCCCAAATGATAATAACGGGCGGTTTGCAGATATTAAAAGAATTGGCGGAAAAGACGGTGATTATTCCAGGGTAAATTAAACAAGATAAGCCAGACCATCTATCCCGGTTTGATCTAAAAATTGGGACTGAACGCTTGGTTGGTTTAACCTCTTGAGTTACCGAAAATACGTGGGGCTATTTAAAGAGTAGCTTAAATTTCGGCAATCACCCTTGATTGAAGAAAAAATGCAATTTGAAGTTTTGTTCCCGTTAATTCGTTTTCCTGGATACTGTCTTCGATGTTAAATATTTTATATACCGATATATCCGTCTAATTGATCAGGTAGAGTCACAATTATCAATTTGTGATTCCAAGAAAATTCAAAAATAATCAACGTAAACAATAAATTATATTGATTTTTTTATGATTTAGATCTGAGATTCAGCTCGATATCTCTTTAAAAAATTTCATTAATATGGGCAAAAAACTGTTCCCAATATAATTATTTATATAAATGACTACTGCCATCCATATCACCGGTCTGATTATAAATCAAAGGAAACCCCTCATTAAGTTTTGCCGCTGTCAAAACCTTGCAAACTGCGATTTTATGATCGCCTGCCTCAGTATAATGACTGACCTGGCAATCAAAATAAGCCAGGCTTTCTGCCAAAATAGGCGCACCCGTTATGCCTTTTTGCCATTTATAACCACTCATTTTATCCTTTCCTGAACTGCCAAAATGTTTAGCTATAGCATATTGATCCTGAGCCAAAACATTTACCGAACATATTCCACCGGTTTGCATCAATTGATAAGAAAAATGTCCGGGATTAATACTGATCGCCAATAGAAATGGATCGAAAGACACAGGCATGACCCAGGCAGCAGTAAAAGCATTTTGAAGTTTGCCATCACTGACGCCAATAACATAAACACCAAGACTGATTTGTTTAATCAAGGCTTCAGGCATATCAATGCACCAGCTTAATGCGCATTGATAAGTCAACGGCTCTGACATTTTTGGTCAAGGCGCCAATGGAGATAAAATCAACACCGGTATTGGCAATTTCCCGGATATTGTTCAAATCAATATTGCCAGAGGCCTCAAGCTCTATTTTAGTAGCATTAAAATTTACCGCATCAATCATATCTTCAATACTAAAATTATCGAGCATAATACGGTCTGGACTGGCGGCAACCGCTTCCAGAAACTCATGCATGGATTCAACCTCTACTTCTACAGGAACTGAAGATAATTCACGCGCAAGTTGAATTGCCCGAGCAATTGAGCCCGCCGAGATGATATGATTTTCTTTGATTAAAACACCATCATACAAACCGATCCGATGGTTATAACAACCGCCACAGGTTACCGCATACTTCTGGGCATTTCTTAAGCCAGGAATTGTTTTTCGGGTATCCAGCACCTTACAATCCGTTCCGGAAACAGCATTGGCATAGTCTCTGGAAACAGTCGCAGTTGCCGACAAGGTTTGCAACAGATTTAGCGCAGTTCGCTCCCCGGTTAGCATTCCTCTGGCAAATCCCTTAAGTCTGCATAAAACCGTATTTTTAACGACTAGAGCACCTTCAGGAACTAACCACTCAATCTTTATTTTTTTATCCAAATGCTTGAATATCGCCTCAAACCAAGCCTGGCCGCAAAGCACCATGTCTTCGCGTGTCGTAACTTCCGCTTCTGCCAATATCGTTTCAGAAACGATGGCTGCCGTTATATCGCCGGAGCCGACATCTTCTTCTAGAAAACTTTTTATCTCTAACGTATTTAATTGTGCACTCATAAGCCTGTCAATTCTGATAGTACGCGCTCTGTGATCATTTTTTGATCACTCTTAATAATAACAGCCTGCCCCAATCGAAGCTTTTCTCCCAAATCGGAAGCTTTAATCTCAAGCAATTTTTCTCCATTTTTCCCAACAAAAACCCTATTGTCGCGTAAATCATCTTTCCAAATCAGTTTCCCCCATAATCTGCCAGATTCAAGATTGAACATAACCCAACTTTGCTCGGCAATATTCTTTGCCAGTTCTGAACTTTCATCTGCTATCGAAAAATCATTTGTTTTCTCAGAAACCAGGTTAGGTTTACTGATGGGACATACTGTTTTCTTGGCCTCTTTTTTATCCATCAAAATAATATGCCACACAGCAAGATCTTTAAAAAACCGGGACTGGGCAGATTTATCATACGAAATTAATTTCAGCCCTTTTCTCAACTCTAAAATCAATCCTGGCAATATTTTTAATATTTGTTTTCTTACCAGATCATCTGCAGGTGGCACCACACTTAGAATTAGCTCATCCATAACCTGTACAGATTTTAACCATTGTTCTGGAAGCTCATCTTTTGATTGATATGCAGCAAGCAAAACATCAAACCAGACATCACGTAGAAAATCGACGATCATGGTCGGCAGTGCTTTACCATTCATACTTTTTTCAATAACTTCTTCAATTATTTTTCTAAGCTCCTCCAGAGATTGAAAATTCCTCATCATTTCCCGGATGCTTTTTTCAATTTCTTGATTATGAAGATTCTGCTTAATTATATAACCGGAAAATACTTCCGCCTCTAAATGCCAACTCGAAAAATCAGAGCCACTTTCCTTGATCATTTTGTTAATCGAATATTCAATGCGCGCTAAAATTAATTGATCATCTTGCTTGGCTACATTTAAAAATAATCCTGCTGAATATAAATCATCCAATAATTGCCTGACCGGATTCCCCTGATTTGTAAAAACACTATATCGCCCCAAAGAAACTGAAGCCATTGGTATCTCCAACTTTAACAGTGCTATTTTTAAACTATAGTCCAAGCATTCATCTTGCTCTATTGCATTAAAAATTAGCGCAACCAAATCCAGTGTATCTTCATCTTGCTGAGTCAGATTATTGGCCTTGTCACTAAAACTGAGTTCCTTGAGCTTTTTAAGTACGCGCCATTTTAATGGCAATTTTTTTTCATATGGCTCATTATCCTCTTTGAACTGCTGAAGAATCTGCAAGGCATTTTTTATTTCAAAGTGCTCATAAAACAGATCAAGAGCGGCCGGCGTTAAATCATAAACAGAAGGCGAATGAGACAATCGCCATTGTCCCAGTTTTTGCTGTAATAACTGAAACTCGTCACTCGATTTCTCTGCAGTCACCTGTATCAGTTCAATCTCTTCATTGATCTCACCGACAATATAGTTCGATAAATGGCCTAGCTGCTTTCCCTTTGGAATATTTATGTCCCTGTCTTGCTTAATCTCAGTCTGCTCGCAGAGTTTAATCAACTCACGATAAATAAATCCAAGTTGCATAAAAACATTAGCTTCAAAGATTTTATACAGGGCAATTCGTCCTTCTGAATTTAACTGTAAAGGCTTAATGACTTCAACAAGATTTTGAATCAACTTATCCGGAAATAGCGGGATTTTACTACGGACAATTGACTGGTTTGTTGAAGAAGTAGCAAGATACTTATTAAGGCTCGCTAATTCTTCATAAAACAAGTTTTGACACTGGCCAATAATCAATGCAATGTTCTGATTTTCAATAACCAAATCATCACTGATTAAAGAAAGATTTGAAAAACCAGGCATTCCAACCACACTATTTAAAGTTATTTGATAGCCTTCATCAAAAGTTGCACTAACCTTGAGCAAATAGTTCTTCTTGATTTCTTTTCGGACGGAATGAAGATATTCCAGCAATTTTATATATTGCTCTTTACTCATTTTTCCACGATTTCTTCCTAGTTGACTGCCAAAATCAAGATCAATACGCATGCAACAATCTTCAACGACCTGCTCAAAATGCTGGAAGAAAACCGATTTTATTTTTTCTAAAATTTCGGTTCTCTTTGCCTTAGTCAAAGCTGAGTTTATTTGTTGCTTATTATCCATAGCAATATTTTCATTTTTGTTTATTAAATAATTAGTCATAAACTAGCACCTCAATAACGTTTTGACCAATAATAGACGTTATTAATATAAATACTGTATTTTGGTTCCGCCTTTTCATCCCTAATCTAGCTCATGAACATAATCCAACACCGATTAACTGAAGTTACCCAACGCACCACACCAAACTTTGATGAACGACCTGATCCTGAGGATATTTCATTGCTGGTTATTCACTGCATCAGTCTGCCGCCTGGTGAGTTTGAGAATGATTATATAGATCAGCTATTTAACAATCAGCTTAAGACTGATACTCACCCCTATTTCAAAGACATTTTTCAACTGACGGTATCTACACACCTACTGATCAAGCGTAACGGTCTTTGTGTCCAATATGTGCCTTTTGATAAACGTGCTTGGCATGCCGGAAAATCAAGCCATGAAGGCAGGGAGCGATGCAATGATTTTTCGATTGGTATTGAACTCGAAGGTACTGAACTGCTCGAATATACCGAGCAACAATATGAGCAACTTGCAAAGGTGGTGAGTGCCTTGCTTAAAACTTATCCCAAGCTATCGACACAACGTATAACTGGACACAGTGATATTGCTCCTGGACGAAAAACAGATCCAGGCGCATCTTTTGATTGGCAAAGACTTTTAGAACGTTTGAAATGATTTTACTCAGGTAAACAACAGAAACTAATTTTCTGATTTCTCGGTATTTTTACTCCTCGGAGTCATGTTTACGGCTATCTGAACAGCCATTTTTATACAATAAAAGCATTGCAAAAAGTTACATAGATTGCTATTTAACTGTAGTTGAAACTTGCTCTTGAATAAAACAACTCGAAGGAAAACCCCGCAAACATGACTAAGTTAAGTATAACTTTTAAACCATTTCTTTCGATTTTCCCACGCCAAAAGATTCCGCTAGCATTAAAATCACTCCCAAAGTAATAGCAGAGTCAGCAATATTAAAAGCGGGCCAGTGCCAAGTTTCGTAATAAACATCAAGAAAATCGATCACATAGCCGTAAGCCAAGCGATCAATCAAATTGCCGACAGCACCACCCAAAATCAGGGCCAAAGCAACAGCCAACAAGGTTTCATTTTTTTTCAGACGAGCCATCCAAACAGCTATAACTACACTAATCAATAATGCCAACCCGGCAAAAAACCAGCGTTGCCAACCGCCTGCTTCACTAAGAAAGCTAAAAGCTGCCCCCGTGTTGTGTACATAGGTCAGCTTAAAAAAAGGCATAATCTGTATCGATTGATAAAGCTGCATGGAAGCGGCTATGGCAAGCTTACTGATTTGATCCAGAACCACTGCCACCAACGTTAGCCATAACCATTTCAACATAATAAAATCACGCATAATGTCTATGTTCACCAGCACCCACGACGTTTTCAACGCAACGACCGCACAGTTCAGGATGCTCTTCATGCTTACCTACATCCGGCAGTTGATGCCAGCAACGTACACATTTTTCATGCCCTGAAACAACAACGTTTAATTTGATTCCCTCAAGTTCAGTTTGAATAGCCTGTTCAGGCGCATTTGCTTCAGCGATGAGAGTTGCATTGGAGGTAATAAAAATAAAATGCAGCTCATTCGACAACTGGTTTAAAACATCAAAAAATTCGGCATTACAGTAGAGCTCGATTTCAGCATTTAATGATGAGCCTATCTCGCCTTTAGCTCTGCTTTTTTCAAGCTCCTTGCCAACAGCGGCGCGCACAGCCATTATTTTTTGCCAGGACTCACGGTTTAATAACGCATCATCATCGAGTTTTACCAAACCTTGATACCAAGTCTCCAAAAATACCGACTCACTTCGCTCGCCTGGCAAATATTGCCAGATTTCATCGGCCGTATAACTGATAATTGGTGCCAGCCAGCGTGTTAAAGCTTCCAACACATGGTACATGGCCGTTTGCGTTGAGCGCCGCGCCAAACCATCCGCTTTAGCGGTATATTGCCGGTCTTTGATAATATCCAGATAAAAACCGCCCAAATCAATCACGCAGAAATGATGGACTTTTTGAAAGATTAACTGAAACTGATAGGTTTCATAAGCCGTTTTGACCTCTTCCTGCAAAGTAAAAGCTCTATCTACAACCCAACGATCCAGCGCCAACAAATCATTGCTTGCGACTAAATCCTGCGCAGGATTAAAGTCATTTAAATTGGACAGCAAGAATCGCGCAGTGTTTCTTAAGCGTCGGTAACCATCGGAAGTACGCTCCAGAATTTCATCAGAAACGCGCATTTCGCCACGGTAATCGGTAGCCGCAATCCATAAACGCAAGACATCTGCGCCCAAATTTTTCATTACCGCTTGAGGCGGAACAACATTGCCTTTTGACTTGGACATTTTTTCACCGTTTTTATCAACGGTAAAACCATGCGTCAAAACAGCCTTATAAGGCGCAACTTCATTCATGGCGACGGAGGCCAATAAAGACGACTGAAACCAGCCGCGATGCTGATCGGAGCCTTCCAGATACAAGTCTGCCGGAAAGTGTAACTGTTCGCGTCGCTCTAAAACGGCAGCATGGGTAACACCAGAGTCAAACCAGACGTCCAGAGTATCGGTCATTTTGTCGTAGAATTCGGCTTCATCACCCAATAATTCAGCCGCTTCCAGTTCAAACCAGGCTTCTATGCCTTGCAGTTCAATACGCTGGGCAACTTGCTCGATCAAGTCAGCGGTGCGAGGATGCAATTCGCCGGTCTCTTTATGGACAAAAAATGTAATAGGTACGCCCCAGGTACGTTGACGGGAAATACACCAGTCAGGCCGACCTTCCATCATGCTCTCGATTCGCGCTTGTCCCCACTCAGGAATCCACGCAACGCGCTTGACTTCAGCGAGTGCCTGTTCGCGGAGTTTACTTTTATCCATCGAGATAAACCACTGAGGCGTAGCTCTAAAAATAATCGGTGTTTTGTGCCGCCAGCAATGGGGATAACTATGTAATATCGCAATGTGATGGACCAATTTCCCTTGTTGCTCCAACACTTCCAGAACATGGGCGTTGGCGTTAAAAACATGCTCCCCGGCAAAAATCTCTGTGTTTGGCAAAAAAACGCCATCATTGCCCACTGGATTATCCACCGTCAAACCGTATTTTAAACCAACGATATAATCATCCTGACCGTGACCCGGCGCTGTGTGAACCGCTCCGGTTCCTGCCTCGGTGGTAACATGATCGCCCAGAACGATAGGCACTTGCCGATCATAAAAAGGATGTTGCAGTAATTGATGCTCTAAATCGCTGCCCTTGCAGTAGGCAATAACATGATAATTTTCGATGTCATACCTTAGCATTGCATCTTTAAGCAGGGCTTCTGCTACGACAAAACGCTCTTTTTTACCCTCTTTCTCGCATTGCACCACGGCATATTCAAGCTCAGGATTTAATGCAACCGCCTGATTTGCGGGCAAGGTCCAGGGCGTAGTAGTCCAAATAACTACCGACAAAGGCCCAAAGCCTTCATGTTCAGGAACATAATGGCAATGACTTAAAAATCCGGCTTCATCAACAACCTGAAAACGCACATCAACTGCAGGAGAATGTTTATCTTCATATTCGACTTCCGCTTCAGCCAGCGCAGAACCGCAATCAGTGCACCAATGTACCGGTTTGGCACCTTTTGCTATATGACCATTTTGACTGATTTTTCCCAAAGCACGCACAATGTCAGCTTCAAAAGCAAAATCCATAGTTAAATACGGATGCTGCCAATCGCCTAAAATCCCCAAGCGGATGAAGGCTTCTTTTTGAATATTAACTTGTTTTCCGGCATATTCTCGGCAGGCTTTGCGAAACACGGCAGGGGAAACTTTAATACCTGCTTTACCAATCTTTTTCTCTACCTGTAATTCAATCGGCAAGCCATGACAATCCCAACCCGGCACATAAGGCGCATCAAACCCACTTAAGGACTTTGATTTAACAATAATATCCTTTAAAACTTTATTGACGGCATGCCCAATATGAATTTCGCCATTGGCATAAGGAGGTCCGTCATGTAATACAAACTTGGGCCTACCGGAAAATCCCTGCCTGATTTTGTTGTACAAGTCAGCTTCGTTCCACTTTTTTAGGCGCTCCGGCTCTCGCTGAGCAAGATTACCTTTCATAGGAAACGCAGTGTTGGGTAAATTCAGTGTTTTTTTATAATCTATCGTCATAACCATTAAACTCGGCAAAAATGTTTTTGGCTTCCGCCACATCTTTTACAATCTGAACCTTAAGTTCATCCAGCGACTGAAAACGCATTTCATCCCTGATTTTCTGTTTGAAATGCACTTCTACATAACGCCCGTAAATTTCCTTATCAAAATCAAATAAATGAGTTTCCAATATAACCTTGGAACCACCATCAACTGTGGGCCTGGTGCCAACATTCGCAACACCTTCAAATTCACGCCCATCAATGCCCGTCATGGTAACGGCAAACACGCCATTAACCGGGGTATTTTTTCTAAACATCTGTATATTGGCAGTCGGATAACCTATGGTTCTTCCGCGTTTATCACCATGCGCCACTCGACCACAAACCGAATAACAGCAACCGAGTAATTTTTCTGCCAGAGCTAAATCGCCCTCGCCCAGCGCATCCCTGATCAAGGTACTACTAACGCGAAGACCTTCAACTTGATAAGATCCTGTGCCCTCAACCTCAAAACCGAAAAACTCACCTTTTTCTTTGAGCATCAAAGTTGTGCCGCGTCGAGCTTTTCCAAAATGAAAGTCATCACCAACGACCAGATACTTTACATTAAGTTTTTTCACCAAAACATTTTCAATAAATTGCTCGGCATCATAGTTGGCAAAATATTGGTTAAATCGCACTATTAACAATTCGTCGACAGGCAATTTAGAAAACCGAATTACTTTTTCCCGCAAACACGTCAACCGTGCCGGTGCATTTTCCCCAAGAAAATATTCCAAAGGCTGTGGTTCAAAGATCATGGCGACTACGGGCAGATCTAGATTTCTTCCTTTTTCAGCCAATTTGTTTAAAACAGCTCTATGTCCCGAGTGCAGTCCGTCAAAATTTCCAATTGTCAGTACACAGCCGCTTTTTAACGGTTTTAAATGGGATAAGCCTCTAATTAAACGCATGAATGTAATGAATTCAAAAAAAGTCTCATTCTAACATGTGATAGCTCTATGCGGTCCCTATTCATAGTAATGAATAAAGTACTCAAAAAAAAAGCCCGGTGGAATCCCACCGGGCTTTTTTATTTTTAAATCAGTAAAGATTTATTTCAGCATTGATTTTTTGAACAGATTGTCCAATTTGCTGTTTGTATCTTGTGCATATTGAGCAGCACGATTAGCAGCAGCTTCAGCAGAAGCAGCTTGTGCAGAAGCAGAATCAGCAGCACTTTTTGCGCTAGATGCATCAGCAGAAGCTTGTGCTACAGAAGTTTTCAAACCATCAACTTGTGATTGTAAGTTTTCGATATCCGAAGTGCTTGCACAACCAACAACCAAGCTAGCAACCAGAGCAACCATTGATAATTTCATTACTTTTTTCATATTTTTTTCCTTACTTTAAAGTTAATACTACAAAAAAACGCTTACTAGCTTTAATTTTGCACTGTTTTTAAATTATTTTCCAGCTTTATTTTATTTTTACGACCACACCCTTGTCTATCCACTGGCTTAAATGATCAATTTGGACGTTAGTAAGAGCGATACAACCATGAGTCCAATTGGTAGATTTGTGGATTTTTTCATCAGCTCGACCCAAACCGTGAATACCAATACGACCACCTAATGGAGTGTTTTGCGGCGGCACTTGATTAGATCGGTGAGCAGTTATGATGCTCTTGTAAGCGGCCTGATTAATAACTCCCTTTTCCAGAGCATTTTGTGCGTCCTCAGCCGACGGATAAGTTAAACCAAAAAACTTTCGAAACGTACTTTGCTCGCCAACCCAGCCTATTCTGTAACTTCCAAAAGGCGTGACATTATCTCCCTGATGCCTTTTAAAACCCGCACCACCTCGACCAATGGCAATATCATTTAAGGTTTCAAGCGTATGCTGACCTTTTTTAACCTCAATGGTCATTGCTTTAGTATCAACCAAAAGCCAAACATCATCAGCAATGACAACACCTGAAAAAACCCCGCAAAACAGCAATAAAAAAATTCGTAACATAAATGATCTACACTAGAGAAGAATTTTGGTGTACTTTAATACACCACATTAATTGTCGAAACTAAGGAGTCAGCATGCAAATAGAAACCATCACAACGCATCCATACAACGACCAAAATCCGGGCACATCCGGGCTTAGAAAAAAAGTTAGAGTTTTTCAGCAACCCGGTTACTTGGAAAACTTTGTTCAATCAATTTTTGATTCATTACGCGACTTTACCGGAGCAACACTGGTTATAGGCGGGGATGGCCGATATTTTAACAGACAGGCCATACAAATCATCATCAAAATGGCGGCCGCCAACGGTTTCGGTAAACTCATTATAGGCCAAGGCGGACTGCTGTCTACCCCTGCAGCCTCTCATGTTATCAGAAAACATAGTGCCTTCGGAGGACTTATTCTTTCAGCCAGCCACAATCCCGGCGGTCCAGACGAAGATTTTGGAATTAAATACAATGTTGGCAATGGCGGCCCGGCCCCGGAAAAAGATACTAATGCGTTTTATCAACGCAGTTTAAGCATTGATACCTACAAAACAAGTCATATCGATGACATAGACCTGGATTATATTGGTACTCAAGTAATAGACAACCTTAGCGTTACCATCATCGATCCTGTGACAGATTATGCTGAATTGATGCAGTCTATTTTCGATTTCAATTTACTTAAACAAAGCATCAGCTCCGGCTATATCACCTTACTTTTTGATGCGATGCACGCCATTACCGGCCCTTATGCAAAAAGAATTTTAGTCGATCTTTTAGGTGCCACACCCGATTCTGTCATTAATGCAGAACCGCTGGAAGATTTTGGCGGCCATCACCCTGACCCCAATCTGGCTCATGCGCAAGAACTTGCAGAAGCGATGTTCGGTCCGGATGCCCCCGTTTTTGGTGCAGCTTCTGACGGCGATGGAGACCGCAACATGATTACCGGTAATCATATTTTTGTAACACCCAGCGACAGCCTGGCCATTATGGCGGCCAACGCACATTTAATTCCGGCTTATAGCCAAGGCTTGTGCGGCGTGGCAAGATCCATGCCGACCAGCCAAGCGGTTGACCGTGTTGCCGCCTGTTACAACATACCTTGCTATGAAACGCCGACCGGCTGGAAATTTTTCGGCAATTTGTTAGATGCCGGGAAAATCAGCCTCTGCGGTGAAGAAAGCTTTGGTACGGGTTCGGATCATGTCAGAGAGAAAGACGGGTTATGGGCTGTATTATTCTGGTTGAACTTGATCGCTACCAAACGCCAGTCAGTTGCCGATATTGTTCATGATCACTGGCAAAGATTCGGTCGTGATATTTATTGTCGGCATGACTACGAAGCCGTGGATATGATTATTGCCAACGGTATTGTCGACCATCTGAGAGCTCAATTACCTACTTTACCCCGACAAATATTTGGAAAATACATCGTCAAGTTTGCTGATGAATTCAGCTATGAAGATTCGGTAGATGGCAGCATCAGCAACAATCAGGGCATAAGAATCGGCTTTGAAAACGGCTCACGGATTATTTTCCGGTTATCAGGAACCGGAACCGTTGGTGCAACTTTGAGAATCTATCTGGAACGTTTTGAATCTGATGCCTCCAAACATAATCAGGATGCCCAGATTGCCTTGGCAGAGTTAATCGCCCTTGCCGAACAGTTTTGTGAAGTTAAAGCACGTACAGGTCGAACTGAACCCGATGTAGTCACTTAAAGCAGGCGAAAGGTAAAGGCTAAGTCGGGCATGCTGTTTATGTCCGACATTGCTATGCTCGAAGTCAAAATGTCTTACAACGAAAAAACCGCCTACTGAACTGACTGAATATTAAGCCTGAACTCACTCATATCTACATTATCAACACGGTCATAAATGTCTTCAACTGTCAGCGTTTATAACCAAGATAAAAATATTCCGGCTGCCAGTGATTGCTTTTTCGGGGCACTTGCACGGAAACAAAATCCTGTTCTATCAAAACATATTCTTTTAACGAAGGTAAATTAATGTATTGAATAAGCTTTATATTGTATCGTGCATTCGGGTTTACTTGGATAACACTTCAACAATAATCACCGGTGACGTTGAGAAATAATCATCGCCAGACATTTCGCCGCAGTCCACCAGAACATCACGGTAAACATAGTTTTTACCTAAGCGCACTTTAGTGTCGGCCATGAAAACTGCACAAGGCGTACCTTTCAAATGATTACCAAATTCACGGGCAATATTCATCGAAATATAGTTATGATTATGTTTGGCCCCTGCCATGGCATAAACCTGACCATCAATATATTCACGCTTAAACTCAGAAGTCAGCTCACTCTGCAGATATTCTTCTTCGGACATGGAAACACATTCAGATTGAATATCTTGGGTCATCGCAATTCTCCGGCTGATTAATTATGATGATGACAGAACAGATATTCTGATGAAAAATACCTTAAAAAACAGGGCCAATTTGAACTCTAGCCCTCCATCCCATGAGCTATTCCTTGCAACGAACAAATCAAAAAAACGCCTGCTGCAATCAGGGTAATCTGTTGCAACGAGGTCTTCATGTCGGTCTTTTTGTGTAATGAAGGAATCAAATCAGCTACCGCGATATAAATAAAACTTGAGGCCGCCAGCACCAGAAAATACGGCAAGCTATCATGCAAATCTTCCAAGCCAAAATACGCCAATACGCCACCCAAAACAGTAGTCAAACTAGCGAGAATATTATAAAAAATCGCTTTGCTTTTGGAATAGCCACTGTGCAGTAAAATCGCAAAATCACCGACTTCCTGGGGGATCTCATGGGCCGCAACCGCCAGACTGGTTACTATCCCTAAATGCACATCAGTCAAAAATGCGGCCGCTATCAGGACGCCATCAACAAAATTGTGAATGCTATCGCCCAAGATAATAAAGACGCCAGCCGATTTGGCCACCCCATGCTCATGGCTATGTCCATGATCTTCTTCATCACCATGCGCTTCACAACTACCTGAATGACAATGTCGCCAGATCAGTAATTTTTCCAGCACAAAAAAACCGAGTATGCCAGCTAAAATAGTTCCGGATAAACTTTGAAACTGCTCCGGCTTCACTTTTTCAAAGGCTTCAGGAATCAAACCCCAGAAGGCAACGGCCAATAAAGCGCCGATCGCAAAACTGATTCCATGCGGTATCAACGCATTCCTGCGCTGATCGGGCAACAATAAAAATACGGCTGCAGCCATAACGCTTAATACACCGCCAACCGCTGTAAAGATGACAATTAATACCAATAAACTCACTGTTTATATTCTCCAAATTAGCGTAGCCATACGCCCTGTTTCTTTATCCCGACGATACGAATAAAAACGCTCATGCTCGGTAACAGTACAAAAATCTCCGCCGAAGACCTTATCAATACCAATCATGGACAAGTCAATTCTAGCCAATTGGTAAATATCCGCGAGCCACTGGCCATTAGTTTGCGCTTTGAAAGCTGTTTCGAATTTTGCCGATTTATCCAGGAATGCCTCCCGCACTTCAGCTCCTACCTCAAAACAGTCAGGACCGATTGCGGGACCCAGCCAAACTAAAAAATCACTTTTCAGGCTGGAAGTCGTTTGCATCGCAGACAATGTATTTCCGATCACGCCCGCCAATAAGCCTCGCCAACCTGCGTGAATAGCGGCCACATGAATTCCATCATTCGTACAAACCAACAATGGCAAACAATCAGCGGTCATTACCGCGCATACCACGCCAGCTTCCGAAGTAAAACTGGCATCTGCTTGTAGCAAATGTTGGTGTATTTGAGCTTGGACTGCCCGATTGCCATGAACTTGGTCAAGCCAAAACGGTTCACTGGGCAAGTCAAGCATGTCATTAATAATCTGCCGGTTTTGCTTTACCCGTTCAGCTTCATCACCCACATGCATGGCCGGATTCAGACTGGTGTAAATGCTGCTGCTGACTCCACCGCTTCGCAACGTAGTCGCCGCCCTTATATTGGCCGGAACCGGCCAATCAGGAGCCAACCAATGCTTAGCACCGCTCATTATCAGCCAAGGCTTCCAACATGCGAATCATATCCTCTGGCATGGGCTGTTCCCATTCACAATATTCATCAGTAACAGGATGTTGGAGACCTAATTTTGCTGCATGCAAGGCCTGACGCTTAAAACTGCGTAGCTCTTTTTCCAAGCGCTCGCTACAATCCGCCGGCATTTGAAATCGTCCTCCGTAAACCTGATCACCCAACAAAGGGAAGCGAATATGCGCCATATGTACCCTGATCTGATGAGTACGCCCAGTTTCCAACTTAACCTGAACCAAGGTGTGGCGAGTAAAACGCTGCCCAACTCGGTAATGGGTTACTGCATCTTTGCCGTTCTCTCTGACTGCATAACGTTTACGATCGGTAGGATGTCGGCCGATAGGCTCATCCACCGTGCCACCAGCAGTCATTCGACCGCGGGTAATCGCCTGGTATTCGCGGGTAATAGCCCTGGCCTGTAACTGTTGGGTCAGGCTGTTATGCGCTTGCAAGGTTTTTGCAATCATCAAAAGTCCACTGGTTTCCTTATCAATCCTGTGCACAATGCCAGCTCTGGGTAATGTTTCCAGACTGGAGTCATGATTTAAAAGGGCGTTTAATAAGGTACCGTTCCAGTTTCCAATTGCCGGATGCACGACCAACCCAGCCGGCTTATTCACAATTAACAGACTTTCATCTTCAAAAATGATTTCCAGGGGAATCGGCTCAGGTTCGGCATGGATAACTATTTCCGCCTCGGCATCCATCTCAATAGTTTCACCACCAACCAGTTTGTCTTTTGGCTTAAGCGTTAAGCCATTGACCAAAACCCTGCCGGTTTTAACCCAAATTTGTAATTTGCTGCGTGAATAATCTGTAAATAGTTCCGCAAGCACCTGATCCAAGCGCATGCCAGCCATTTCAAATGGCACTTCTTCCGTCAATCTTGTCATAACAAGTTCTTCTGATTAACCCATTGTTAAGTTATACTCGCCAGATACTCAAGCCTTCTCAAGTATCGCAGTTAAATCCGGCGAGAAAACCCACAATATTACAACGTGTTGTTAACACTATGCGATTAATTTTAATTAAATTTCTATTTATCTGTTTTTTAGGCCTGTCACTTCAAGGCTGTGAAACACTCAAAAGCCTTTCCTCCAGCGACTCTGACACTACAGATGAGTATGCCGACTGGAACGCCGAAAAATTCCGCAATCAAGCCAAAACATCACTGGATGGCGGCAATTACGACAAAGCGATCAAGCTTTATGAAGCGCTTGAATCCCGTTATCCGTTTGGCGATGAGTCCGCTCAAACACAACTGGATATTGCTTACGCTTATTACAAAAATGGCGACCCTGAAGCCGCAATCGCTGCCGCCGATCGTTTTATTAAAATCAACCCGCGCAGTTCCAGCGTTGATTATGCCTATTATTTAAAAGGTCTGGTTAATTACAATCGTGGCATTGGTTTTATCGATCGCTTCCTGCCTACCGACACATCGCAGCGTGACCCTGGTACAGCACGCGATGCTTATGAGAATTTTGCCGAACTGATCCGCAGATTTCCAGCCAGCAAATATATTGCCGATGCCAGACAACGCATGATTGCACTTAATGACAATATGGCGATGCATGAAGTTCATGTGGCCCGCTTTTATATGAAACGCAAAGCTTATATCGCTGCCATCAACAGAGCCTCATCCGTGATTGACAAGTATCAACGCACCCCGGCAGTTCCCTATGCGTTGCAAATTATGCAGGAAGCTTACACGCAACTTGAACTGACCGATCTAGCCAAGGATACAGCGCGAATTTACGAACTAAACTATCCTAATGGCCCGCCAGTCCCCGAACATAAAGACTCTACTTTTTCACACAAAGTTTGGGACTTTATTGGCTTGGAAAAATAATTAAGGAAAAAGACCTAATACAAGTCCACAGGGTCAACATCCAGAGACCAGCGTACTTTTTTTGCCCGCTTAAGTTTTTCAATTTCTGGCATCAGCTTATCTAGCAACACATGTAACTCCGGACGTCTGTTGCCTTGAAACAGTAACTGATATCGAAATAGTCCGGCTCGCCTCGCCATCGGCGCGGCAACTGGCCCTAAAATTTGCACATGTTCTTTGTTATGTTTTTCAGCTAACTGAACAACCGAATCCAGAAACAGCTTTGCCATTTCAGCCTCTGCGGCTTGCACTCTTAATAATGCCTGATAACTGAACGGGGGCAAACAAGCTTCCTTACGTTCAATCAATGCAGTTTTGGCAAAACTGTCATATCCCTTGGAAATCAGCGTCGTTAATAAAGGATGATCCGGCTGTCGGGTTTGCATGATGACTCGGCCCGGTTTTTCTGCACGGCCAGCTCGACCTGACACCTGCACAATCATTTGCGCCAATTTTTCCGGAGCATGGAAATCAATGCTGAACAAACCGCTGTCCACATCCAGTATCGCCACCAACGTCACATTGGGAAAATGATGACCTTTGGCAAGCATTTGTGTACCCAGAATAATATCTACTTCACCCTGATTGATTTGCTTTAAAAACTTTTCCAGAGAACCTTTGCGCTGCGTAGAATCACGATCCAATCGCACAATCACTTTATCCGCGAACAACTCTGCCAACACCTTTTCAACCCGTTCAGTGCCCAGTCCCAATGCGGTTAATTCTCCGGTTTTACAGGCGAAACACTGTTTAATCAAGCGCTGTTCCTGCCCACAATGATGACAGCGCAACAGCCCTTCATCATAATGGATTACCAAATTGGCATCGCAACTGCCACAACGGGCAACCCAGCCGCAACTATGACAAATCAACGTGGGCGCAAATCCGCGTCGATTTAGAAACAATAAGACCTGTTCGTTTTTTTCCAGCGTTCGACGAATATCTGCAATCAACCATTCAGACAAGCCCTCCTGTATTTTTTTATTTCTAATGTCCAATAATTGCAAGATCGGCTCAATTGCATTTCCGGCCCTTTCCGGCAAATGCAGCAAACGGTAGCGCTTGTTATCGACGTTATGCAAGCTTTCCAACGCAGGCGTTGCAGAGCCCAGTAACACTGGAATCTTTAACAACTTGCCACGTACCACAGCAACATCACGAGCTGAAAAACGAAAGCCTTCCTGTTGTTTAAACGAAGAATCGTGCTCTTCATCTAAAATAATCAATCCTAAATTAGGTATCGGCGTAAACAAAGCTGATCGCGTACCCAATAAAATGGAACACTCATTTCTCTGCATGCTAAGCCAGGCAACAGCCCGTTGTCGATCGGTCAATTTGGAATGTGAAATGGCAATACTTACATTAAAACGCTGCCTGAAGCGCTCCTCAAGCTGAGGCGTTAAGGTGATTTCAGGTAATAACACTAAAACTTGCAGACCTCTCTCAAGCACCGTGCGAATAATTTGCATATAAACTTCGGTTTTACCGCTGCCGGTCACCCCCTCCAGCAAAAAAACACCAAATTGTTCCAGACTTGCAGTCACAGCAACTATAGCGGACTGTTGCTGCGGATTACATTGCAGGGTATTGGTTTTAATAATTGAACAAAAATCGATAGCACCGCCCAAAATGTAACTTGACTCGGATACTGCATCCGCAAGCTCTAAAACAGATTTATCCAATAATTGTTTTACAGAAGTCCGCCAGCTCTGGTTCCATGCAGAAAGCTCAGCTTCAGATAGACTGTGAGAGTGAGCCTGAAATTTTTCCAGCACGCTTTTTTGCTTGGGCGTCCGCTTTAAGAGCTCGCTCTCAAGAACCCTGCCGGCCATAGTAAGGGCATAGCGTTTTTGTGTCTGTATTATGGCTGCCTTGCCTTGTCGAAGCGCTACGGGAAAAGCTGCACTAAATACCTCCCCCAATGGATGATGATAATATCGACTTGCCCAATGCAGAAGCGTCAAGTCTTTTGAAGATAATAACGGATGTTCGTCCAGTATCCGATTTATACGTTTTAATTTACCGATATCCAAATCACTATGCTGGACACATTCAACCAGAAAAGCGATTTTATTAGTATTGCCAAAAGGGACTTCCAGTCGAATGCCCGGTTTGATATTGACCAATTCAAACTGTTCTGGAGCCAGATAATCAAACAGACGATATACAGGGATGGCAATGGCAACTCTGAAAATCAATTCCTTTCCACTTTGCAACTTGTCCATGCTGTTTAATTTATTTATGATGATTTAAGGCTAAGTCACTATAAGATTTAAACCATTCAAGATACCCACAGAAGCTGTGGATAACTCTGTGGGAAAATAGTTTTTAACAATCCTTACTAACGGTTTTTATTACAGTTTCTTTACATTGAATAAATTTAAAACAACAAAAAAAATCATTTTATTTTTCAGTTGGTTAAGAATACGTGTTTGTAAGAAAATAGCTATATTACCGACTCTCAGCTTCAACTTTAAACCAGTTCGCCTGTAAAATTATGAACTGTGCAAAAACCAACAAAGTTGCCATTTAATTTTTACAACGGTTTGATGAATTTAATCGTCATACGGTCACTTTCGCCAATGGCTTCATAAGCCTTTCTGTTTTTATCCTTAAGCTTTAGAGCAGGCGGTAAAGTCCAGACACCCGCGGGATAATCTTTGGTATCTTTGCCATTTGCATTGATTTCCGATTTTTCCAGAAATTCAAAGCCCGCGTTTCTTGCCAAAGCAATAACATAATCCTCGGTAACATAACCAGATGCTGCATGAATATCTTGGGGTTTTAATACTGAATTTCTATGCTCTACAACCCCTAAAATTCCACCAGGCTTTAAAGCCTTAAACATTGCATTAAATACCGTTGCTGCCTGATCATTTTTCATCCAGTTATGCACATTGCGAAATGTTAGAACCCTGTCGGCGGACCCTTCAGGCGCCACCTGCAAAAACTCGGGCGGCTGAAGTACCGTTAATTTGAGCTTGCCATATAGTTTTGACTTACTTTTAATTTTTTTAACAAACTCACTCAGGTTTTTTTGGTAATACACCTGATTGGCATTCCCTGAAAAATGCGCAGCATATAATTTACCGTGGTCTTTCAGGTAAGGCGCGAGGATTTCCGTATACCAACCCTCTCCCGGCCAGATTTCCACAACTGTCATATCATCCTTAACGTCAAAAAATTCCAGGGTTTGTTGGGGATGGCGGTATATATCACGATGTTTATGCTCGATAGATCGATGATCTCCCATAATGACCCGATGTAAAGAATTCGCTTTCTCTACTGCATGCGACAAGGAACAACTGCTTGCCAACAAAATGGCCAAAAAGATATTTTTCATGCTTTCCCCAGAAAATTTTTTATACGGAAACAATTCGTTCCGAAATATACGCCTTAACCTTTAAACCCTATCGTTCAGGCTCTTTATAATTCCAGATTTGCAGCAGACTTAATGTCGCCAACATTAAAAAAGCCAGTAATGTCCAAGCCGGCATACTAAAACCAAACATCGTCCAATCCACCTTAGCACAATCTCCAGTACCACTTAACATTAACTTGATCGTTTCAAATAGTGGAAAGTTTTGCAACACATACTCCAGACCTGGGCCACATTCAGGCACCTTATCTGGCGGCAAATGCTGTATCCAAACATGGCGAGTTGAAATTGTACCGCCACACAAAGCTGACACTGCGCCCAAGATTCCATAAATAGTCACTCCCGACTGCCCTGGATTGTGAAGGCCAGCCGTCAAGAAAACCAAGCCAGTCATTAAAATTGCGATGCGCTGGGAAATGCACAAAGGGCAGGGATCAAGCCCGCCAATAAATTGAAAATAAGCGCCCATAGACAGTAAAAAAACACAACCGGCGAAGCCCAGAAAAAACCAGATTCTTGAATTAAATTTTAATAACATCAATAATTTCAACATAATCAACCACCTTTTCAAAAACCTATTAATAACCGCTAAACACCTAAAAATTCAGGCATTACATATCATTTACACGCTCTGTACATGCCGTCCAATACCAGGGAATTTGGACTAACCATGCCAATAATCTTGTTATTCTCGATAACAGGAGCCCTAACCAAATTATAGTTGGCAAATAAACGTGAGCAATAACGAATATCCATATCCGGATGAACTGAAATTACCGGTTTACTCATGATTTCATAGACATTCACCCGATCCGGAGCCCGGTCTTTAGCCAATACATGCCTAGCAATGTCCCCTGAATTAATCATACCGTATTCGTCATCCTCATGACGCTTATTAACAACAAGTACCGATGTTTTATTTGACTTCATCTGCTTGAGGGCATCATCAATAGTAGCAATGCCATCGATAGTAGCAAAGTCGGTTTTCATCACATCCCTTACACGAATTACAATGCGTGGCAGTGTCATATTTTGTCCTCAATTTCCTGGGTTAACTGTTCAACCTGATGCATAACCCCAACGGCATCTTCGACATCAATCTGAATCGCAATGCCGGTTCCAGGCTTGCTGTCAAATTGTGCGACTTTGGCTATTGTTTCAAGGATGTGTCTGCAAAGATGCTCCTCAACCAGAAAAAGCAGAACATCACGCTGTGTTTCGAGACTTAAACCGAAAAAGGTTTTCGATTGTTTCATGCCTTCGCCACGGGCATTATTGACAACGGTCGCGCCTTTGGCGCCATTTTCACGTGCGGTCTCAAGAACCAGATCAGTTTTGTCGTCTTCAACAAAGACAATAATTAATTTGAAATGCATGATTTACCTCAGGAGTTGGATGAAAGGCGGCTTTTATTAAGCCAGTGTGCAATTTGGGCGTAACCCATAACAATAATCATGGGCACTATACTAGCCAAGGCGAGCAAGCCAAAGCCATCAAGTAACGGATTTCGCCCCGGGATAGCTGACGCCAACCCCATTCCTAATGAACTAACCAAGGGTACGGTAACCATTGACGTGGTTATCCCGCCCGAATCGTAGGCCAGGCCAATAATCAATTTAGGTGCGAAACGGGTCTGAACCAGAACAAGGATATAACTACTTATAATAAATAAATAAAGTTCCAGCCCCATAACAATCCGCAATGCACCCAAAGCCAAGGCCAGGCTCACACCAATGGCCACCGATAACCTTAGCCCCCAGGACCTGATCGTGCCACCTGAAATTTGTTCGGCCTTAAGACTGACTGCTCGCAACGAAGGTTCAGCCAGTGCACTAGAAAAGCCAAGACTTGCAGCAAAAATATACACCCAAAAATAATCCTTCCAGGACACCACCTTATCAAGTGAAGAGACACCCAAAAAATCCGGGGTAGTGAGCTGTAAAGCCATCAAATTACCCAAGGGAAACAAAGCCAGATCCAATCCTTCCAGTAAGAAGACAATTCCCAACAAAAGATACATAAAGCCGCTAATTGTTTTTTTGGGATGTGCCAAAGGTTTTCGAATCACCAGTAGCTGAAAGCCAATGATAACAATAACAACAGGTAAAATATTTTGCCCGGTTTCCAAAAGCTTCAATGAAAAATGCAGCAACCAATCGTTCAAGTGGACATCCCGTATACCATAACGAAAATCGTCGACATCAAAGACGCCAAAACGATTAACCCAAAGCCATCAGCCAGCGGGTGACGCCCTTTTATTGAAGTAGCCAAACCAACGCCTATTACAGTAAGTAAAGGAGCTGTAATACTCGATGTGGCGACCACTCCTGAATCATAAGCAATCCCTATAATTTCGACAGGCACAAATGGCGTCATGGTAGCAATACACAAATAAGCCAACAAAACAGGATAGTACACCGGCCACCCCTTGATAATCCTCAACACTCCAACTACGATTGCAAGCCCGATTGACAAGGCGACAGTGAGCCGAAGTCCCAGCGCATAGCTAGTCTTTGCTGCATCGGTTTGTTCTATCAGCTTGCTCTTACCTACAATATTTGCTGCTTTCTCAACGACCGATATGAGTCCTGGCTCAGCAACAGCGGCGCCGAATCCAAGACAAAAAGCAAAAGTCAGTAACCAAAACAAGCTGCCTTTTCGTGCAAAGGCATAAGCCAAAGACTCACCAATCGGAAACAAACTTTGTTCCAACCCTTGAATAAAAAAAGTAAGTCCAAGAATCACAAATATTGTCCCGCTTATAACGCTGCCTATGTTTGGGATAGGCTGACGAACAATTAAAATCTGAAATATCAAAACAACCACAAATATAGGCGCCAAGTCCATAAAGCTGCCCATCAGTTGTTTAAGAAACGGATTTTTTAACATTCAAACGTGTTCCGGTGGTCATACAAGAATTATGATTATCGCTGTAAATTCAGCAAGGCAACAGATATTTAATACGACAACAACTCATTAGCTGACAATCTTGCCTTTGGCCTTTTAAGTCAACAACTCGTTTGGTTTTAAGCATTAGAAAACCCAATGGGTCACTTCCCATTTTTCCCCAGCCGTTTTTGTTGATTTTTTATCATTGCATGCAACCGCTGCAACAGACTTTCACAAACTCGCATCATTTGTGGCACCTGGCTTTTAGCCTCTCGTAACACCCGGACTGTTAACTTAAATAATTTAACAATCAGATGATAGCCTGAGGCTTGCAAACTCAAAAATAAAGGTTTTAGCTTCGCAAAATCAACCTCGCGATCCTTTACCTTACCACGCCGATATAGCCAACGTAATAAGCCGGTAACATAGAGAAAAAACAACCCGATGCCGGCAAAAAACCAAAGTAACCGTCCAGTGCTGCCAACAGCCTCACCGGTATGCACCGGCCAGATCCAGGCCGTAAAGTTTTCACCTTGGCTAAAACCTGTGGGGTTGCGGACTTCCCTAATCTGACCACTCCAGCGATCAACCCAAACGGTGGTGTAGGGATGTCGCTGATTGATTTCACTACTTTGGCGCAAATTAATCCGATAAATACCGCTATCGCCAGCCGGCGTGGTCACCCGCCTGAGTTCGGCGCGGGGAAACGGTCCTCTAGCGACAAATTCAGCAGACTCCAAACCGACAGGATGATTATTGGGCGTTGCAGTACTGATTATAGTGCGCCCTGTTTCACCATGTTCCATCCCTGAAGAACCGACTAATTTTTCCAATACTGAGGGATAACTTAGATTAAAACCTGTAAACGCCAGCAACAGTAAAATGGGAGCGGTAAGCAGCCCGATCAGCCGGTGTAAATCGAAAACCAACCGGATCATGCCGAGATTATGATGGATTACCAGTGCTGCCCAAATACCTCGCCAGCCCGGCCACCATAAATAAATGCCTGAGCCGATTGATAACATCAGCAACAGACTCAAAATACCCACCCCATTCCA